>DATMWK010000075.1:0-3462 GCA_035562555.1 Nitrososphaera sp.
CCAATATCCTTTGTTATTACTAAAGTCTTGAGACCTTGGCGGCTAGCATACATCGCAGCAGTCAGTCCTGCTGAAGCCCCACCGACAACTAATATATCATATGACAACAATTGTAATCAATGATTTATTGCCAAATCACGCCATTAAATCTTCTTCTCCTCTTCCTTTCTTAACACGCCTATAACTTTAGCATTGAGAAAATATCAAAGATGCTTTGTAAAAAGGTGTATGTATAAAACAAAATGAAAAAAAGCAAGAGAGGGGCTGAAAAAATCTATAATTTTAAGAATTATTCCTCAAAGTATAGAAAAATCATCAGCGGCAGCATAAAACACTACATAGTTGCAAAAAAGATAGGGGCTAGCCCTTAGTCCTTTCTTTTTCTCTATTCTGTACTAAACGAGTGTCCACATGAGCAGCTCTTCGTCACATTGGGATTGTTGATCTTAAAGCCTGAGCCCATTAGGCTCTCGATGTAGTCAATGTTGGCATCTCTCAGATACCTCTGGCTGTAGCTATCGAGCAACAGCTTTACTCCATTCTGCTCAATGATTCTATCGTCCTCGTCAGGCTTTTCTTCAAACCCCATTCCATATGAAAGGCCTGCACATCCTCCACCTGAAACGTAGACTCTTAGGTAAAGATTAGAGTTTCCTTCCTGCTTCATAAATTCGGCGACTTTCTCAGCTGCTTTTGGGGTTATTGTTACTACTTGACTTTGTTGAGCACTTTCCATAACATATTCCGGGCCATTTTAGTATAATAACTTTTTCCTTTCCTATTGCTTAGCTTCAGCGGTTGCCTCTACTTTAGGCTCTTGCTGCTTTTGTTGTTGTTCTTCTTGGTGCTGTTGTTGCTGTTGTGGCTGTTGTTGTTGCGATTGCTCATCTTTCTTTTGCTCGGAGGCGGCAGGAGCAGTAGTAGGAGCCTGATAACTCTCTATGAACTTAATATTTTTGATTGTAGGAACAAACTTAAAGATATCATTTGCAACTGCTCGTTTGACTATTTGCAAGCCTTCAACAAGGTATGTATCTTCTGGAAGCTGGATCTCTAGGTTAGGAGCGGCCAAATTGGCCTGTAGCTTGTTTTCGTCTACGCCCATCCTTCTCTTAATTAGAGCACTTATCTTTTCGCCATCAGAATCAAGCTTTTTCAATACATTTGCATCGTATACTAGAGTCTTGCCCGCAAATCTATGGTTAAAATCGACTTGTATCCTGCCTGAGCCAATATACCTCACTATGGCCCGCCTGTTGTCGATTTCAATTTCGTCGCCGACTCCAACTTCATCGGCTTTGTCGCCAAGCTTACGCTGGGGGATCATCCTTATTTTGCTATCGTCTCTTTTTCCAAAGCCTTTTTCTGGTGGTACTTCGATGTTGAGCTTATCGCCAACATTTGCATTAGATAAAGCTTCGTCCAACCCTTTCAAGACCCAGCTTTCGCCAATGGATACAATCCTTGGCTCATATTTGTTGGTCGGATCATAAAACTTGGTTTTCTTTGCTTCTTCCTCCTTGGTTGTATCAAAAATGTCGTTAGTATCCTTAACTCTAGCAGTATAATCCACCAATACTAGAGAACCCTTTTCTAAAGGCATAGAAATCGGCTTCTGTTTTACCTTATATTAATCTTGATAGATTATGAGGAAAAAATGAGAGAGATAGAGGTGTGGGGAGAAGAAATAATATTATTCAGCCTAGCGCCTTTAGTCTATCCATTGCTACTGATGCAGCTTCAGTATTTGTCTTGATTCCAAGCATGTTCATCGCAGAGGCAATAGACGATATAGTCCTCATGACATGGTAGCGGCCGACCTCCCCTATCGAGCCAATCCGGAACACCTTGCCCTTTAGATTACCAAAGCCGCCTGCTACCAATACCTTGAACTCATTTGATAATAGGCCGCGGAATTTCTTATCGTCCATACCCTCCATGTAGTTGACTGCAATTATCATATTGCTTCTTGCATCTGGCTTGGCAAAGGGTGTAAGACCAAGCGAGCCCAAGCCTGCGTAAAAAGCATCTGCACATATCTTGTGGCGCCTTATTCTGTTATCTAGGCCCTCTTCAATTACAATGTCAAGTGCTTCTCTAAAGGCGTAATAAAGCGGCAGCGCAGGTGTAAAGGGGGTCTCATAGTGCTCCTCATAGTACTTGAAGTAGCGCTTTAAATTCAGGTACTGTGTTGGAGGAGGATTCTCTTGCATGTATTTCTTTGCGCGCTTGTTTATCGAAATTGGAGCGACACCTGGCGGTGCTGCCAGAGCTTTTTGCGAAGCAGTCACACAAATGTCAATGTTCCATTTGTCTACTGGTAACTCATCACCTCCTAGTATTGAAACTGCATCAGCAATAAAATAAGCACCTTTTCTTGCTGCAAGTTCACCCAGCTTGTCCATGTATCTTATTGTAGTTCCAGTAGATGTTTCGTTATAAACTGCATAAATGGCTTTAATGTCTTTGTGTTTTTCAAATGTTTCCTCGAACTTGTCGTAAGGCGGGTTCTCCCCAGGCGGCGAGCTTATTCTGATTGCCTCCCCACCCCAGCTGTCAATGAGGTCTGCAAGCCTAGTGCTAAACTCACCATTGACTGGGATTACTGCCTTGTCGCCTTTTCTAATGAGGTTAACAACAGATGCTTCGACAGCACCGGTGCCTGAAGTAGTAAGAAGCACAATATCATTTGAAGTCTGAAAGACCTTCTGAGTTTTTTCAACTATCTCCTTGTATAATATCCGAAAGTCATCGCTTCTATGGTTTATCATAGGCGCAAGCATTGCGTTCATGACCCTATTTGGGACATTTGTCGGACCAGGGAGCATCACCAGGTATTCCATATGGTCTTCAAAAAAAGCGGGTGAGCCAGCCATATTTAAATCAAATTACAATAATCACAACGACAACGACGAGACAATCTCTCATAACGCTTTATAAAACTAGGACATTGTAATTCTTCTCAAGTTGTCAATAATAAAGGAGCGCCGTTATACTCTTTTGCAGCATGTAAAGAGAGCAGAGGAGCCCTGCCATATAGTCGCAGCGTTTGAGCCTGAAAACGTTTTCTATCTCACAGGGTTTTGGGGTGAAGCCATTGCGGTATGCATGGATAATGGCACTACAACAACAACAAAGTTGATTACACCCAAATTAGAGTATTTGAGGGCACAGAAGGCTTCAATAGATTGTGAGGTAATTGCCACTGAAAGGGGAAGTGAACTCATTTCCACTTTTGTTTCACAAATAAAAGGTAGAAGAGTGTGCAGCGACTGCAGCGATTACTCTACTGTTGGATCGATTCGCGAACACGGAGGCGACATTTTGGTCAACACAGATCCATTCTTCTTGACACGCAGGATAAAGGATCATTCAGAGATCAAAGTTATCTCAAAAGCCGCCAAGATACTGGATAAGCTGTACAAAATATGCGAAGAGGAGATAAAGGTGGGTCTATCAGAG
>DATMWK010000076.1:0-7324 GCA_035562555.1 Nitrososphaera sp.
CAGAGGTTCCGCAAGTCGCCTATGTTTATTGATAAGAAAGTAACAAGCAGGTACCTTGGTAAAGAGATAAAAAAAATCAGACGCAGCGACGTTTTTGTTATTGACATATCCATGATACCTACTCTACAGGAACAGGGGTTCGTAGTAGGAGATGTAATGAAGAGCATTGACGAGTTATACTCTTCAAGGCAAAGCGGCAAAAGGCCAAAGTACATTTTGACTTTTGTTGACGAGATCAATAGGTTCATCCCATGGTCTGCACACAATATATCATCATCAGCTGTAGCCGAGCAGATAATGAGGACCGTAGTTGCAGGCCGGTCACGTGGCACAATCCTATTCTCTGCTCAGCAATTCAAGAGCACTGTCGACCCAGCATTGCATGAAAACACAGGTATGCACATAATTGCCAAACTAGGCATGTCTGAATTGTCTACGCCACATTACTCAATGATAGACGAAAGCACAAAGGCTAACATAGCCAGACTCAATAAAGGTGAGCTTGTGATGGTGCATCCTGCCATTCGACAGCCTATCAAGATCGTATTTCCAAAAAACCCATTTAAGACAGGCTAGGTATCCTTTAGGAACTTGTCCGTGTTCTTACGGACAAGTGGTATTATCTTTTCCATTATTACCTTGTGCACGCTCCCCCCCGCGTCTACGTCAAATGATAGCAAGAGCACATAATAGAGTCGGCTGTTCTCATCAGCAATGGGAATCGTTGCCCTGACCAGCTTGGCATAGTTTGACATAGCGTAATTGATCTTGCCCAGCATGTACTCCCACCTAAGTCTTGTATATTGGCGAGTAGCGGCGGTGATGGCATATTGAGCCCGTTCTTCAGGATTAAGCAGCGGTTTGAGGCCCTTCCGTTCTGCTACTGCTACAAGGTGACCGTCTCCGTCCGCAATGCCGGCAAACCTGATAGACTTGTCTAGAGTAATCACCTTGTCACAAAATTCCTCAAAGAAAGGCTTCATTTAATTTATCTTCAAAAGCTGACTATATATTTGATTTTCTTACAGACTTCTTGAGCAAAAATACTTAAATGGGCTACACTTATCATTGTGGCTGCTTTGTCTACTCAGGAACTTGCAATGCTAGAGGATCGTACGAACTCGCTGTTAAACAGGCGAGAGATAAGGGTGCTTTTTAGAGGGGCCGCTGGCAAGATCAACAGAAATGAAGCTGCCGAGAAAATCGCTAAACAGCTCAATGTCAATAAAAAGCAGGTGGTTCCGATAAACCTTAGATGTCAAACTGGTATGACAGATGTTCACGGTATTTTATATGTCTATGACGATGAAAATGAGGCCGCCAGGCAACTACCACGCTACAGGCTGCTGAGGACACTGTCACGAGAGGAAAGGAAGAAGGTGCTTGATGAAGAAAAGGCTGCCAAACTTAAAGCCAAGCAAGAGGCGGCTGCTGCTTCTACTTCAAAGACCAGTTCTGCTGGAGGTGCCAAGAGATAATGGCGGACAAAAAAGCTTCAGGCAAAGGCGAGGTCGCTATCTACAAGTTCTATAATGTACAAGGGGACAAGGTAACAAGGACGAAGCGCGATTGTCCTCGCTGCGGCAAGGGAACCTTCATGGCAGAGCACAAGAATAGGTTTACTTGTGGCAAATGCGGCTTTACTGAGTTCACTCATACTGAAGCTGCCAAGAAGACCAAAAAGTAAAAAAAAGAAAGGATTAGCCAGCAATAGCATTTATCTCTCTTTTGATAGTATGAACCACAGAAGGTACATGCACAGGGTAAAATGATTCTATATACCGCTTACTATTAGCAAGGCGCGAGATATTACTTGGGTCTCCAATACTCATATATCCTTCAACAAATTCCTTTGTTATAGTAGATGCCATTTTGCTGTTACGAGTGCTCTTTAGACACCAGGCAATAAACTGCGCTATATCCCATGTTGGATCGCCGCCGTTAAAGATAAACTGCTCTACATTGGTAAAGTAAAGGTCGTCGTCATCATCCTCCTCCTCTCCATTGACAATGATGTTTTTAGGTTCGATATTGCCAAAGGTTGCCCCCGCGGCGTGAATTGTTGCAATCTCTGCTCCAGCTTTGCTAATCAAACTGGTATCACCATGACGACGACGACGACGACGACGACCACCACCACCACCACCACTACTATTGCCTACCATGCAGTCTCTTCTTATTACATCTGCTAATGATATCCCCTCAACAAATCTTGTCACTAGCAGTCTCCTATCGAGCACTACTCCCTCGATCATAGGTGAATGCAGGCCGAGGCTACGTATATGTCGGATTGCCTTATATTCCGAGCCGAGCCTGAGGAGCGGGCCCATCCTATACCTCCTCACTGGCTCATTCCACAGACCTACCATTGCCCACTTTAGTGCTTTCGATCTTGCAAGCTCTTTGACTGCGATTTTGTATTCGCCGGAGCCATGCTTTATCACATACATTGTTGTGGTTCTGCTGCTGTTGCTGCTGTTGTTGTTTCCAAGCCGCCTCGTTTTTGAAATAGAATAATTGCCAAGATGTCTGGCCAGATCGTCAAGCCAATTCCTGCCATCGACTATTAGTCTACCTTCAGGTAATCTCCAGTATACCTTCCTTGGGTATAACATAAAATCAGGGGGTTTCATCATTAGCCTTAGTCGACGCCGGATTTTGGATTCAGCTTCATTGACAGCAAAGTGTATGATTTTTCTTCCAGCATAAGTGTGCACAAGATATGAGTTTAACTCTTTAAACCTTTTTGTAAGTTTTAAACGA
This sequence comes from Nitrososphaera sp., assembly GCA_035562555.1. Classification (GTDB taxonomy): domain Archaea; phylum Thermoproteota; class Nitrososphaeria; order Nitrososphaerales; family Nitrososphaeraceae; genus Nitrososphaera. The sequence goes on from DATMWK010000076.1 coordinate 2,764, forward strand.
GTCTGTCTCCTTTGTTTTTCCAAAAATATATTCTTGTCAGATATCTGTAAAAGACCATCCTGCCTTGCGGCAAAAATTTCGCTATATTGTGCAACAATATCTGCTATCGCCCTATGATAGCCCTCAAGTGCAAACTCTATGTTGCGCTTGGAAGTAGTGTATGTCTTGTAGTAGCTGTAAGCCGCACTTGCATACAGAGACATTCTGCGCCTTATCTTCGAAAATGCTACGAATTCTAGCGGAAAGATTATTTCTGTGCCAAGCACGCCTGTAGATTCTAAGATGTCGCGTACTTCCTCCAAAATAACCCGTCGTTTATAAGTCTGCTCAATCATAGCAAGAAACTCCGCATTAGCAATAGGCTTGTAAATATGAAGTAAACGACCTACAACAAATTCACCAAGGAAAGCACTTTGAGCATCTCGCAATAGTGCTCCACGGTCAACTGCAAGCACAGATACTTTCGTACTGGATTCACGAAAATACATGTATTTGACCACGTAGGGATAATCCTCAAGAACTACGAGCAGATCTATGTCGCTGTCAGGCCGACCGTAGCCTGCAACCCTTGACCCGTATACACATGCAGCAATTAGCCTACGACGGCCCTTTGTAACTTTGCCAATACACTTTCTAAGAATTTCAAGTTCCTGTAGGGAAATGCTAGACATAGCTGCTGCTGGTTTTTTTCCTTTTGAGCCTTATGTTTTCAAATTCAGTAATTTTGTCTTTGACGTCCTGCTCGACCTTCAGACACGCCATAGCCTCTATTGGGATTTTTATAACATTGGCATCTAATGGTATCTTTGAAGTCGGGAGGCCTTTGTTCATCCACGTTTTGATGACCTTCTCCTCCAGCTTCACATCTCTAAAGCCCTCTGGGAATCGGGTAGTAATGTGTCTTATTAGAGCTGGGTCAGATTTGAAGACTGCTCGCTCTTCAACGAGCCTAGTAGCGTCGGCATAAGTTCCTTCAAAAAGTGTACTGGACACGTCATCAGATATCACCTTCATCTTAAGTATCCTGTTTATGAGCTCCAAGTAATGCATAAACTCATGCGCCAAAATTGCATGTATAGTACCCTTGAGACCATAGCAAATCAGAGGTGCAGTTATCTGCACTACCACATGTAACTGCTTGTGTGCGTCTACCACAGGTATTGTTCTTGCAAAGAGTATTCCCATCTGAGTAAACTCGACGGCAGAGACAGAGATCACAAGGCTTGGCTCTGCATAATAATAAGGATAATTCAATCCAGACGCTTCTTCGACTCGCTTAATGCCATCTATGACCAGCGGAAACCTTTTCATTATAAGATCATAAACTTCTTGCGGGATCTGGCCGAGTCTGTAGGCATCATGAACCTTGTACAGCGGGTCAAAAGAAGTGCTCACATCTATTGCTGATGTCAAATTGAGCCCGCCGAAAGAAAAACGTTACTGAAGTTGGACGTCCAATATGTCAAACAAAACGCATTTGCACTTCATTCCAAGAAGTTCTGAAATATTAGGCTTCATATATTCCTCGCCACCTACAAGTTGCTTGATCATCAGCCCCCCGTCTGCGACAATTGTAAGGGTAAACTGGTTGCTGTCAAGCTGTCGAACGTGTACAGAATGGATATTTTTTACACCTATTTTTTTTGACTTGTTCTCAAAGCTTACTTTAGAGCCAGAGAGAGAATTGAGCTTCTTTTTTAGAATTTTTCTTGTCAAAGCATTTTCGCACCTTATGTGGATTTTGGTCTTGACTGTAAATCGTGGTTGGATTACAGGCATATCGTTAATCACATTCAATATTGCTTTGATGCCATTAGCTTTGATCGTTGTTTTATTATTATTATTATTATTATTATTATCTTTTTTTCTAAGCTTCCTTTTCTTTGGATTAAATACACGGACGTAAAATGGTCGACCGCTTCCAAGAACCAGGCTGTTTTGATCTTCGCTTCCCATCCATGTGAATTTTGGTGTCTGACCCCCAGTAATCTGTACCAGCTCATTTGCAATGATGCCTTCAACACTGTCATATCCGGATATCCCAGAATAGTTGCAAGAATTGCAGCCCTTACCTCCGCAACTGGCACACCTCCTGTCCTGTTTCTGCGGCAATCCTCTTGTCTTTTTGATGTAAACTCCAGCAAGTGCAAGCGGTCTGGATGTGACTTCTACATTTACATTGTTCTCCTTATCTACAGTCAGAGTAATTGTGATGTCCGGCTTTCCATATTTTACCTGCTTTCGTGTCAGCTCTGAGAGCCTTATTCCAAGCTCCCTAGTTATATAGTGCTTAATACTCTCTCTTCCTCTTATTTTCAGCCTAGCCCTCATTATGTCCTCCCTTTCGTATAGTTGAGTCGATAGCGTGGCGCCAATAAGAAAGGTGTCAAATTCAAAGCCCTTGACGGCGGCCAATATGCTCTTTGTTATAGTATCAAGGTTGTCCATCAGTCCTCTGCAGATATAGCAGGGGAGGAGAAGGAGACCGCTAGACGCACCTGCCGCCGTACTTCTGGTGTGCCTTTCAAGACAACGCTTGCAGAGCCTGTAATGCTTTAGCAGTAGTAGTGTTTGCTTGGAGATCATCACCATTATTATTATTATTATCCAATACCAAGTTTTCTAAAAAATCCTCCCATTGCTCTACCCTTATTGTGTTTCATGAAGGTCTTGGAGGTATTATACTGCTTGATCATTTCCTTGATTTCTCCTTCAGCCAGACCGGAGCCTCTTGCTATCCGTTTTCTCCTTGACTCATTGATAACGTCTGGGTCTTTCCTTTCTTGCCTTGTCATTGACTGAATAATAAAGCGCCACTTTTCCATCCTCATTTCCATTTCGTCTAGCTTATCTTCCTTGACCATACCGGAAATTCCCAGATTCTCTATGATGTTTCTAAAGCCCATTTTGCTTGCTGATTCCATTTGAGCATAGAAGTCCTCAATAGTCATCTTGCCACTCATCAGCCGTTTTACCTGGTTCTCATCTGCCTGAATCTCCAGGCCCTTAGCCATCTCAAGCAGTGCTTTAATATCTCCCATACCAAGCAACCTTCCTACAAAGCGAGTCGGCGAGAACTGTTCAAGGTCATCTATGCGCTCGCCAGTGCCTATAAACATCACCTTTGCACCCGTGGCAGCCGATGCTGCAAGAGCACCTCCGCCCTTGGCAGTACCGTCTAGTTTTGTAATGACAATGCCTCCAACAGGGGCAGCCTTATGGAAAGCCTCTGCCTGCTTAAAGGCCCCTTGGCCTATAGTTGCATCAATAACTAGCAGAACCAAGTCCGGCGTCGCTGCTTTATACATCTCACTCATTTCCTGCAAAAGACCCTGCTCCTCTTTGTGCCTTCCTGCAGTATCAATAATTATCACATCAAGATTCTGGTCCTTGAAATGATCAAGCCCATTTCTGGCTATTTGCACAGCGTTATTATTATTATTATTCTGCTCCTCTCCAAAGACTTCAACGTTTATTTTGCTGCAGTTCATCTTCAATTGAGTCAGCGCGCCAGGACGCCATGTGTCTGCACCAATCACTCCGACTCTGTAGCCATGCTTTGTGAGCCATCTTGCCATTTTGGCAGTCACAGTAGTCTTGCCACTTCCTTGGATACCAAGCATAAGAACTACATTTTGCCTGCCAGCCTTGAAGAATGGCATAGCTAGAGAAGGATCATTATCTTCCTGTGCTTTGTCAATTGTCTTAATGACATCGCCTGAATAGCCCAATAGCTTGGCAAGCTCTCCGTACAATATTGTAACAATATGGTCCTTCCTTGAAAGCCCCTTTGGAGGCTGCTCTCCTAGTGCCCTTTGTTTGAGGTTCTGAGTAATAGATATCACAAGTCTTACGTTGACGTCGGACTGTAGCAGTGAGCGCTGCACATCTTTGCAGATCGAATCGATGAGTTCTTCATTGATATCAGATGCTCCTACTACTTTTTTTAGAGCTCCGCGAAGGCCCTCACGCAGGTTATCAAACATGTATATTACTTTCTCTCTTTTCTACTAATGCCACATCCAGTATTTCAAATATTCCCCTCTGGCCGTCCCAGTGGGTCGTAGCTGCATTGATTTGAAGCTTTTTTTTCCAATATAGTGGGCAGTCGATGACAAGGGTTTCAGCTTCACCTCCTTCAAATGTGAGATTTAAGCCACACTTTTTGCTTATAGACACTAACTTGGTGATCGATTCTTTGTCAATCTCTCTGCCAAGCCATTTATTGTCGAGCCCCATTGCTGATACTCCAGCAATTATGATATGAAAGCCCCGATTGACAACAAGTTCAGTGATATATGTCTCTGGATCAGAATCAGAATTATTCCACAGTGGTGCTACTGCTGAAATTCCCTGACGCATGCATACTTGCTCAAATGCTTGCTTTTGGTAGTTGCTTGAAATGCCACCATGAACTATTCCCTCAATCCCATAAAGCGACTTGACCTGCACTATTGCTTCTTCAAGTGCGTTCATTTCATCCTCCTTTGAACGGCCGCTAACCGGAAATCCCATTATAGGAATCTGCATTGCATCTGCAAGATATGCTGTAACCCAGCTG
>DATMWK010000077.1:0-5196 GCA_035562555.1 Nitrososphaera sp.
GAGTGGGATAAAAGTGGTAAAACCCTTTGTCCTCTTTTGAAGCTCCCTGATCTTTATTATATGGTCGACAATATGTTCTGGTTTTTCTACGTGACCAAACAGCATTGTAGAGTTACTTCTTAATCCTAGCTCATGTGCCTGTCGAGCAGTATCAAGCCATTCTTCGCCAGAGCATTTTCCGATTACTATTTGTTTTCTAGTGTCAGGGTGAAAGATTTCTGCGCCGCCTCCTGGAAGCGCATCAAGCCCTGCACTCTTGAGCCGCAACAAGACTTCTTTGATCGAGTTTCTTGTTACCCGCGCAATGAAGAATATCTCTGCTGGCGTAAATGCTTTGATCGTGACCCTTGCAAATTCAGCTTTGATTGCTCGCATCATTTTCTCATAGTAGTCAAGCCCCAATTTTGGGTGAAAGCCTCCAACAATGTGAAGCTCAGTAGCGCCAAGCTGCTCTACTGCTATTTTTGATCTGGCCACTATCTGCTCAGTCGATAATGTATAGGCATCATTTTCGTCACCTTTTCTGTAAAAGGCACATAGTGGACAGCTGGCTGCGCATACATTGGTGTAATTGAGATAGTATGAAGCAGCAAATGTCACAGTGTCGCCGCAGAATTTGCTGCGAATCCTATCTGCAGCTGCTCCTAGGAGGAAAAGGTTTTCCTCATTCATCAGCTGCACTCCGTCGCTATACGATAACAGCTCTTCTTCGTCGCCAGAGAGAGCCTTCTCCAGCGCAGGTGTTCCGCCTGAAACGGTATCAATTTTTTGCAAAGGATCTTCTTCTGTTTCTTGGTATGCTTGAGCAGATCATATAAATCGTTGTCGAGCTTTCAATTGAGAACTTGAAGAATATATAAATATCATTAGAGGCCCAAGTTCCTCGTTAACATTGCTGCACCATGGTAATAATAATAGTAATAATAAAGTGGTTTCAGATTTTCTGAGTAAATCCGATATTAGTGATATTCTTGACAGTGCCCTTGCAGGACACAGACTTGGCCTTAAAGATTGCATCAGGTTGATCAAATCTGACGATGTTAATTCTATGGGCTTTGTAGCAAACACGTTGAGGCAAAGTCTCTTCGGTGACACCATTACATTCATCAATAACATTATCCTTAACTATACAAATGTCTGCATAACTTACTGCAAATTCTGTGCATTCTATCGCCCTCCTGGGCACGAAGAGTCCTATACTGTACCGATCCAAGAAATAATCAAGCGCGTTGCTACATCAAGAGAAATGTTTGGAATCACGCAGGTGCTAATACAAGGGGGCCACAACCCAAACCTTAAGCTGGAGTACTACGAAGACGCATTCAAAGCAATAAAACAGAGATACCCTGAAGTGGGAATAAACGGCTTATCACCGTCTGAGGTAGATATGATTGCCAAGGTCGAGAGGAGCAGCACAAAAGAGGTTCTTGCACGGTTAAAAGATGCAGGTATGGATACCTTTGCAGGTGGCGGTGCAGAGATCCTAGAAGATAGTGTCAAAGAACAGATAAGTCCATTCAAGATAAAGAGCCATGAATGGCTAAGAATAATGGAAGAGGCCCACCACTTAGGCTTGAGGTCAGTAGCGACGATGATGTATGGAACAGTTGAAACAGAAGAGGATCGCGCACGGCACATTATAAAAATAGCTCAGTTGCAGGAAAAGACAGGCGGCTTTATAGTCTTTATCCCATGGAGCTTTGAGCCCAATAAGACCCAGATGCAGTCTGAGGGCAAGATAAAATACTCTTCAGGAGGACTATCGCTCCTAAAAATGATAGCGGTTGCAAGGATAATGTATTATGGTCTTATTAATCACTTGCAGTCGTCGTGGCTTACAAACGGTATCGGCATGGCACAGCTTGCACTCAGTTATGGAGCCGACGACTTTGGAGGCACACTGACTGGTGAAGAGGTGGTAAGTGCAACTGGCTCAAGGTCAACAGAATTGACATCCGGTAAGATAATCGTTGCTATCAAGCGCGCCGGCTTTAGAGCAGCGGAGCGTGATAATTTCTACAAGCTCATAAAGTACCATTGAAATACTTGTCCCACTTGTTATCGACAAGGGCTTTAGTTTCGTCGTCAACTACGGCAAGCTGCTGAATTTCACGCATATAGCCTTCATCTCTCCATTTTGTAGTGGCATCAATCCCCAGCTTTGAGCCAAAGTTAACAAGAGGCGAGGCTGGGTCAAGTGTGTCTGTCGGAGTATTATTAATTATCACAGTATCACGAGCAGGATCCGCTCGTGCAGTCAATGCCCAAATCACATCGTTTATGTCGTGGACATTAATGTCGCTATCGACGACTATGAACATTTTGGTCAGTGATAGCTGCCCCATACCCCAAAGCCCCATCATGACTTTCTTAGCCTGACCTGGATAATGTTTCTTTATTGAGATTATCGCAAGCCCTTGGAACCATCCAGCAGCAGGCATAGAAAAGTCGACCACTTCAGGTTGAAGCATCTGAATGAGGGGTAGAAAGGAACGCTCGATCACCTTGCCAAGGTATGAATCTTCAAGTATCGGCTTGCCTACTACTGTAGTGAGGTAAACTGGCCGATTGCGTCTCATTATTCCTGTCAAGGTAAACGTTGGAAATGGTTCTGCCGGTGTATAGTATCCTGTATGGTCACCAAATGGCCCCTCCATTCTGGTGTCGTTTGGATCAATATACCCTTCAAGTACAATCTCCGCATTTGCTGGCACTTCAAGGTCATTGTCTGTTGTTTTACATTTTACTAGTTTGACACCTTTCTTTCTAATGATGCCAGAAAACAGATATTTGTCCATCCCTTCCGGCACTGGCGCGACTGCACTAAAGACAGTGGCTGGGTCAGCGCCAATAACTATGGCAACTTCAATCTTCTTTTTTTTCTGCTCTTTTATCACCTTATAGTGCTCTGCGCCACGCTTGTGTGTCTGCCAATGCATTATTGCGTGCTTGTCATCGATGATCTGGATACGGTAAACTCCCAAGTTCCGGATGTCAGTTTCAGGATGCTTTGTTACAGTCATGCCAAAAGTGATAAAGCGCCCAGCGTCGCCTGGAAAGGACTTAAGTACGGGCATAGAGTTGAGCGATAACTTGTTGCTGTCTGTTTCAACAACTTCAGTGACTGGTCCGTGGTCTACGTACTTGGGACCATACTCACTTATCTCTGAGAGCTTGGGCAGCATCTTTAACTTGTTGAGCATGCCTGAGGGCATCTTCATTTTTGTAAGCTCTGTTATACGCCTTCCAATTTCAGAGAAATCATCGGTTTCAAGTGCTATTTCTAGCCGCTTCATGCTGCCAAAGGCGTTGCCAAGCACTTGCATACTTGAGCCTTCGACATTTTCAAAAAGAACGGCTGGTTTCTCTCCGGCATACATCAGCCGTCGCATGATTTCTGCAATCTCCAAGTTAGGACTGACCTTTGCTTTGACTCGCCTAAGCTGGTTTGTCTGCTCTAGGACTTCAACATACTCGCTTAGGCTTTCGAGGGGCAATGCCACAGTTATTCGGGATATGAAAAATATACCTTTGCATTGTTTCATAATCAGTAAATAGTTATTGATGCCACCACAAGCATGTCCGATAAAGAAAGGGAGTATGAGGAAGGCGCTCCAGGAACAGAAACTAAGAGAAAGGATGATCCATTAAAAGAATACCGTGACAAAGAACCTATGACTCCTGCTAAGATAAAGGAACACGAGCCAACAGCTGTCAAGCGTGAAATGGAAGAAAATATTACTGAAACAGGCAAGACAGGGACAGACGCAGAAAGGGCTCGTGAGATAGCAAGAAGCAAGGGGATGGCAAAAGGAACAGCTGGTGCAGCTGAAACAGGCGACCAGTACGAACAGGGTGCTGCTGGATCAAATAAGTAAACCAATCTTTTTTCTTTTTGTTTGTCAACACAGTTATAGAGTATAAATAATAATTGATTTCGCTGAAGCATAGAAGTAGGCGATAGTGCAAGCAAAGGATCAAGAACGGCTGAATAATGAATTAGGATATGCAGAAGTTCAAAACTATACAGAGGAAAATTGATACAACTGCTAAACTCGTCCTACAAAGACAAAAAATGATGATGATGATAATAATAATAATAATAATAATCTAAAATCCAGCCTTGATTTTTATGTATATATATGTATATAGAATATATTTGATAGTCAAATATGATGATGTGTTCTTCTGTTGATTTAACATGCAAAAACTCAACAACTTTGTCCGCCAAAAAAATGACAAGGATAAAAATATTGGTAAAACTTTAGCGTCTGACAAGTTTCCGAATACAATGGACAGCTTTTGGTTTTCGATCAATCCTGACATCATTATAAGCCCTTTTGACTTTGTCACAGTTAAACACATTTTCGAAACAAGAACTATTGGTATGGTAAAGGAGCTTATAGCTGCAGAAGATATTGGAACTGCAGCCAGGGTTGCGGTAATGGCAAATACAGGCATAGAAAACGACTCAGTAAAGACTATCGCTATAGGGGGGATGCCTGTTGGAGCAGCTAAACCTGTTAGGTTTGCCACTCAAAGGGAAGTGATATTCGCCCTCGGAACACCTGAGATGAAAAATTCAGTACCTGTAGGAGTAATAGAAATGACAACAGGTCTCCAAGTACCAATGTCACTTGACATTTCATATCTGCTCGGACCTGATACATCGCACGTAAATGCAGCCGGCATTTCAGGCAACTTAAAAACGTCGTACCTGTTTTTTCTGCTTCAATCCACTTATCAAAGACTTATGAAAGACATGCAGGAGGACGTAGCGATCATAATTTTTAACACAAAGGAAGATGTTCTGCTTCACATCGATGAAAAAAAGAAGGCCAACAAAAAAACAAAGAAGCTCTTTGACCTACTTGACCTAGAAATCAAGCCGTTTGAAAATGTCACATACTTTTTGCCTAGGGGAAGAGACGGTAGGCCGAACTCTGCTATTGTGCCTGGCAACTCAAAGACATATTCTTTTGGACTAGAGGATGTATACGACAGGCTGGACCTGCTGTTTGGAATCAGTGATGATAGCTTTGATGTTTCGTCGATACTAAACTATATCTATGAGGCATGGCCGTTGCTCAGCGGCAGCAAGCGGCTGAGCACATGGAGCGATCTGCTTGAATTCAGAAGCTATCCTCAGGAAGTGGTGGCACACAAATCTACACTCCTTCGCTTCCTTAGTAATAT
>DATMWK010000078.1:0-34774 GCA_035562555.1 Nitrososphaera sp.
GCTAGATGTTAAAAAAATATTTCTTACAGATTTGGCGCCGCTTTAGGCTCGAGCGCTAATACAAAAACGATAGCATCAGAGCTGGCCAAGCAGCAAAACAATATGCCTTTACATTTATCAATTCCTAGGTTGGACATAAAAGGGGAGCGATGATCTATTGGTTGACTCTTGATTGAAAATTATATATGATGGCATAATAATTATAATATTCGCAAACCGATTAAATCTAAATAGATCCAATTACGCATTATTATAGAAATGGTCAAATTTGATGGTATTAAGGGACAGGAATTGCTAGACGTTGAGGAAAAGAAGGGTGAGCTTACTCTCATCTTCAAAGACAATCGCTACTTGTTTGTGAAGGTTCAAAATGGTCAACTCATAGCAGACTCGGTGCCAGAATAACAACAAGAACACAATAGCGTGTCAATGCTTCTTGCTCTTCAGATACTTTTCATACATGGACAGAGCAATTTCCTGAGTTGTTGACTGCACAGATCCAGGTCTCATAAGCCTTATCTTTTCTATTGCTTGCTCTGCAGTGACATTCTCTATTTTTATCATATATGCTGCAAGCACCGCACCTGTCCTTCCCTTCCCCGCAGCGCAGTGAACCAAAACTGGCTTACCGCTACGAATCTTGTTATATATGTAATTCACTACTTCATCTAGAACTTCCAATGTCGGCGCGCCATAGTCCTCCACCATTAGATGCAAGTAATCGATGTCACCACCGTCAAACCATTCGGATGGAAGAGGAACTTCTCTTACTGTGACAATAGACTTAATGCCTTTGTCAACAACCCACTTAAACTCCTCCTTGGTTACTGGTAGTCCTGAGCCGGCCAACTTACCCTCTTTTACCCAGCTGAAATTGGTGGGCCTATCAGATATCACGCCGTGGAACCGCCTGTAGACATTCCCTATCCTTGTCAAACAGCAATCTAACGGCCTCTACACTTTATTAACGATATCATCATCTTATTGTGCGATTGCTTGCTTTTTTTGAGAGTATTATTATTATCACTCTCATATCTTGCTCTTAAAAAAGACTCACATAGTACAAGGATAACAAGAATTGCAAAAGAAAATTGTGATTGTAACAAAAGAAAATGCGGAACTAAGGGAGCAGAAAATAAAACAGAGCCTTCTGTTACAGACGATGATATAACAAACTACCTAAATCAAGTCATTAACGAGGTTAAGGAAAAAAAGGGAAGATATAGAAGATGAGGTAGTGGGTTCAGATCCCATCAGTCCATTTCTTACTAGAGGGAGTAGTCAAGGCGGGAGGGGCATACGCAGAAATTAAAATAATTCAGAGATGACACGGATATCGACTTGATTTTATGCTGCTTATTGGAAATTTAGTGCTTAGTTAGTAAGAAGAACCAAAAAAGTACAAGCCATTTGGGCTTTATTCCATCTACAAGTAATAGTGGTACATCAACCCCTTGGATTGAAAAGGTACTAGCTGATACACCAATCGATGACTATCGCAAGCTAACAGTTGCTTTAATCCTGTCTAGATATCTGATTAATGTCAAAAAACTAGATTATGATCCAGCCTACGCCATAATTTGGGAATGGTTTGAAGCAGCTGCATTAAAAATAATAGGTTGTATACTTGCATTACATACTACTACACTTTATCTTGTCAAGAATCCGACTATGCCTCTCTTACAAAAGTCAAATTTGCGGCTTTTCCACATGACCTCATAGCAGGAAAGCGTTCACCCGCTGCCAATGGGATTTCTTTTTCGTCACTTGTGGGATGGCACCCCGTACTGCCATCTGGATGACTGCTAAACCTGTAGACTGCTGCTCCTCTCTCATTTGTCTGGCCGATTTTCGGCATAGATAAGATGATGACCTAACAAATGCTAAAAGAATTTAGACTCTGGATTCTTACCACTACAGCCGGACTGAGGCCTTAGTTTATGATTCAGTCATTCAAAGCCGGTAATTTTGGGCTTAGCAGCTTTCGTACTCTTTTAACTATGATTTCCACAGTCGTAGCTAGTAGAGCATCAGCCGCGGCAGTACCACAAGCAGCAGCTTGTCATCGTCGTCATAGGGGCAACTACTACTGCCACTGATAGTACTAGCAATAGTATTGTTGTTAATATATTCTTCTTCCTCCATATACCTTGTCCTGAATTAAGCTAGTATATAATGCACATTTTCATTGTACATGATTTATTAATAATGGGCGTACTTAATGCAATATTACGCAGATGCTTGAAGCAAAATGTCCCGATTGTAGCAAGAAAGCAGAAGTGAATGATGAAATGACTGAAGTAAGATGCAGACACTGTGGATTCTTTGCACTATATGATGACTACATCGAAATAATGAAGGGCAAGGCAGTTGATATTTCAGAAAACTTCCAGATGAGCTGGGACAGAAACCCTTTTTGATTACCATGTTAAACCTTTCTCGCTACAGTCCAAATGTGCGCCGCAATTTGGACATATCATATGGCAGGCCTGCATATGCTTCATCTCAAACCCGCAGCGAGGGCAATAAATAACTTTTTTTTCTTCTTGCAACAAAAATTAATTCTCAGAAATAACTTTTAACTGTTTTAATCATTTGACACTGAATTGTTGATTGTATATATACTTTAATAATTAATTTGATATCCAAACCTCCCCCTCCTCATGCCTTAAAATTCATATAGAAATGGTGGAAATTTTTTCAATAATCAAAGATGTGCTGTTCCGTCTGAAAAAAATCGACCTCTATATCTATCTTATTACTGGTAGAAGAGAGAGAAATTTTAGCCAAAGATTAATTAAACCTTGGTTATCCCTTTTTTTAGTTGGCTCAATTCAAACTGATAATCTCAGATAGAAAGGGGAAGACCATCGCACAAGAACTCAAAGATAGGGCAGCGCAGCCACTTTTGGGTACAAAGGTAGGTAGCATCATTGATTCTTCTATTGTTGGTGTAGCTGGCGGTAAGCTAAAGATAACGGGCGGCAGCGACAAGTCTGGCACTCCGATGCGGGCCGATGTGCACGGCGGAGTCAAAAAGTATGTTCTTCTTTCAACAGGTGTCGGTAACAGGAGCGAGGCTAGAGTCAGAAAGCTGGTTAGAGGAAACATGGTGACAGAAGAAATCTATCAGCTTAACTCGATGCTAATTGAAGGCGTATTGCCAGGAAAACAAGAAGATGTCGAAAGTAGCGAAACACAAACAGAGCCAACAAATAAAACGCAGTAGTTCCGTACCTTAATATCTCCGGGAATTTTACGATACTAATTGTTGCATTGGAAAGAGACCCTGCCAGATTGGTATATCAAAGAATATGGATACCAGCCATGCGTTAACATTGGCACAGCAGGACACGTGGACCACGGCAAGACGACTCTTGTTGAAGCCATCACGGGAATCTGGACTAGCGCTCATAGCGAGGAGCTTAGAAGAGGCATTACTATCAAGATCGGCTACGCAGATGCGGCATTTTATAAATGCCCTCAATGCCCCCCACCCAGATCCTATGGTACTCAACCCCAATGCAGTAACTGCGGAGGAAAAAGTGAGCTTCTCCGTGTAGTGAGTTTTGTAGACTCGCCAGGCCACGAAAGCTTAATGGCAAATATGCTCTCTGGAGCAGCTTTAATGGATGGAGCAATTTTGGTAATGGCTGCCAATGAAAAGGTGCCGCAGCCACAAACAAGGGAGCACTTACTTGCTCTCTCTGTCCTTGGCATACAGCAGATCGTTCTTGTACAAAACAAAGCAGACCTTGCCGAATATGAAGAGGCACTTGACAACTATAAGCAGATCAAAGCCTTTGTCAGTGGAAGCATTGCAGAAAAGGCGCCGATAATCCCAGTGTCCGCTCAGCATAAGCTCAACATTGACGCCCTCATCGAAGCTATCGAAAAAACTATCAAGACACCTGCAAGGATAAAGAATGCTCAACCGGTAATGCATGTGTTGCGTTCATTTGATGTCAACAAGCCGGGAAGTCCAATCAAGCAGGTCAAAGGAGGGATCATCGGTGGCGCGCTAGTGCAGGGTCAGTTAAGTATTGCAGATGAAATTGAGATCCGTCCTGGAGTATTGGATGAAAAAAGGGGTAAGTACGATCCGATTTCCTCTGAAGTTTCAACACTTGGTACGGGGGCCGGGCTTGTCGAGTCAGTCCGGCCAGGAGGGCTTGTTGCGATAGGTACCAAACTCGACCCCACATTTACAAAAAGTGACTCACTTATTGGCTCTGTAGTGGGTAAACCAGGCACGCTACCAAAAGATGTAGAAGATATCACGATAGATGTAGTCCTTTTTGATACGGCAGTTGGCACTGCGGAAATGGTCAAGGTTGAACCTCTAAAGGCAAAAGAGCCAATCAGAGTTAACATAGGCACAGCAGCAGCCAGTGGTTACGTTACAAACGTAAAGGACAGCAAGGTTGAAGTAAAGCTGAAAAAGCCCGTATGCTTGATGCCCAAGAGCAGAGTCGCTATCAGCAGGAGAATATCGGAGAGATGGCGTCTGATTGGCTCGGGAATAGCCGCATAGTAGTATATGCAAGTTCTATGTGACACGAGTTTCTTAATAGTCCTTGTTTCAAAGCCCATAAAACGGCTAGCAAAGATCGAGTCGCAGCTTGGCAGACTTGACTTCCTTGTTCCCGACATAGTACAAGGAGAGCTAGAGAGGCTGGCTCAAAATTCAGGTCCCAAGAGATCCCGTCTTGCAAAAACAGCGCTTGAACTTGCGAGAACAAAGTTCAACATAGTAGCTGCGCCACCTTCAAAGCACGTCGACGACTCTATAATTGAATATGCGATGGCTGAGAGGTGTGCAGTAGCGACGATAGACACTGCCCTACGCCGTAGGCTCATTGCCAATCAGGTTCTGGTACTAAGCCTTCGCAAGGATAATCTGATTATAGCAAATCCAAAAATCAATCCCAAGGATCACCTTTAAATAAAATTCTTTGCGGCAAGATATAGTGGTGATCGTGACAGATGTTGGACTTTAACGGAGTCAGGTTTCATTGGCTTGGCCACGATGGCTTCAAATTGGCAATCAGCGACAAGACTATTATTTATATTGACCCTTACCAAATTTCCCAGTCTCACCACAACAAAAATGACGCTGACATTATCTTTATCTCTCACAATCATTTTGACCATCTTAGTATGGACGACCTTAGGCACATTATAGGCAAGAATACTACGATTGTGGCTGCCAAGGAGTGCATCGACCAGTTAAAAAATGTCAAGGCGGCAGAAACAAAAGAAGTTGTTCCGGGGGATAAGCTCACTGTTCAGGGCGTCCAAATAGAGGCGGTGGCAGCATACAATACCAACAAGGATTTCCATCCAAAGGCAGATAGAAAGGTCGGTTTTATCTTAACTTTAAACGACATGCGAATATATCATACTGGCGATACTGACGACATTCCAGAAATGAGTGCCACTGAACCAGACATAGCACTAGTACCTATATCGGGAACCTACGTCATGACTGCTGAGGAAGCGGCTAAAGCAGTAAATGAAAAGATAAAGCCAAAGAAACTGGCGATTCCTATGCATTATGGATCAGTAGTAGGTAGCAAAAAAGATGCAGAGAAGTTCAAGCAGCTAGTAACGGCCTGCCCGGTTCAAATTCTAGATAGGGATTAAAGACCCAGAAATAGGAGGACACATAGTGGTGGTGCTTACTTTTTTACACCACTAAATTAGCATGCGTAGCCTGCTAAGTTGCCAACTTGCGGCCTGCCGAATTACGTGACTGGTACGCATGCTTATTTTGAACTGCTTACTACTTTTTTGCAGGAGGCGTGGCTAATTTACTCAAATATTGCATGGCTTAAATGAACTTGTGCATTTATTCGATAGGATTATAAGATTGCCCGGGGACTTGGTTGTAAATGTTACTTACGAGCAGGGGTGGCTCATTGCAGCATGCAAACAAACGTAGCTGACCTTGAGAGTCCACTGCTTCGAATGGGATCAGTTGCTTTCATTGCAGGTGTCGTTATTATTCTTGTCTCTACCAGCTTTCATGCTACCAGCGCAGACCTAATGGACAATCCTGTTGTGTTTGCTGTGTATGCTCAAAGTGATGCATGGATAGCAGCCCATATCGGCGAATTTGCTGGTGTAATGTTAGTTTTTGCTGGCGGATTTATAGCACTCTTCCGTTTGCTTGTGCAGTCAGAATATGGCACGACTTCAGCACTAGCATGGCTTGGCTTAGTGGCAGCAATAATTACAGCTAGCTCCTTTGCTATTCTTCAAGCTGTTGATGGAATTGCTCTCAAGAGGGCAGTAGATTCTTGGTATTCTGCTCCTCCTGATAGTGAAGAAAAAGCCATCGCCTTTCGACTTGCAGAAGGAGTCAGATGGATTGAGATCGGCATCAACAGTATCTTTAGGATCCTTCAAGGAACAGTTGCAATAATCTACGGCGTTGCAATAACAAAGAGTGCTCTTCTTAGTAGATGGATTGGAGGTATCGGAGTATTTGCGGGCGTAGCTACTATCATTGTTGGTCTGACTGTAGCGTATGTGGGGTTTTCACCTGTTTTAGGCTTCTTTGGACTTATTCCGACCGTTAGTTGGGCTGCTTGGCTGGCAACCCTTGGTGTTTTTATGTGGAGAAAAATAATGGCTAAGAAAATTGTCAGTAGGTAATCATTAAAAAGAATATATGCCTGTTTCGAAACGCAGACAGGCGCAAAGTGCCTGAATTTTCAAACATTCACTGGTTCAGCTCAGTCATGAGAAAAAACTTCCTCTAGTTTAGTTTTTTATGAACCGTTGGAATACGAACAGAAATATTATGTTAGTCTCTCGTAATTATGGTTTCAACACCTGCTCCTGCGACTGTGCTTAACAGTCCGTGAACTTGATCGTATCAAGTCGCCACTCTACTGTGCATCCACACGTAAAGACTCTCTCTTTTCATTGCAGTTGTTACTTATGCAATGCCATCTCTCTTTGCTGTATGTTTTGTTCCATGTTGACTTCTGCCATATCGTCATAAGAAGTATTCAGCAACTTATTAGTTTCTTTAAATAGTTTTAGAAATTGTTTGCCTCTTTCTGTGATGGCATATTTTCTATCTCGCTCAAGGTATGTCAGCAAGCCTTCCTCTGTGAGTAAAGTAGTATAACCAGTGACCTGCTTGAAATTGAGGATCGCCTGATACATTATTTTAGAGCGTGTGAGTGCTTCGCGTTCCACAGCTTGAAGAATCAAGCCGATAATCTCTGCGCGACCTCTAGTTTTCAGACTTTTTTACCCCCTTTGCAATGTCGAAAAAATATACTTGATCTTGTATTTACAACCTTATTTTGCAAGTCGTAGTTCATAGTTGCAATAGTACAATATTTGAAAGAGCGAAGGAGCATAATATCTCTACATCTTGCTATCCACTCTTTATGAAGCAAAAAATCTATCCACATTCTGAGAGGACGGCTGTCATCGTGAATTTTCTGAATAACAGTCTGTTTACTGTCAGGATATTGTTGGACAGATCTCGGCATATATACTGCTGTTTGTTTCAGACCCAATTCTATGCGCGGAATAGTAGCAAAGAGATAATGTGCAAGCCAAGATGACGATTTGTCATCATTTCGCTCACTGCCTAACGGCATTCTAGGAAATCGCATCATTTTTCTAGATAGATTGGTATGTTCTATCATAATAAATAAACCTAGACTTAGCTTATACTATAAGGCATTCTTGACTTTTTTTATATAATAGGATGTCAGTTTCAGTCAAAAGGTGAGATGAGTAGATATTCCACTAAAACTCATATCCATCGTTTAAAAATCTAAAAACTAGAAAATCAAGCGCTTGTATACTTGTGCATATGCTTAATGCAAGAATATACGTCTGATCTGCTGTGTAGAGAAAGCAAAAGCAGACCCACCTTCTTGGTAGTTGATTATCGTTCATCGGATTATTGAATGCGCTAATGTCTTGCCCAATTCATTTTTGTTATTCCTAATTATCTCTACGGTTTCTGCAAACTTGACATTCTCTACTCTGGGCATAGAGTTGATGCCTACCATGATATCATGTATCTCAGTAGTTGTTTTAAAGTAAACCAATACTGCCAACATTATGGCACCATCAATCTTAAGTGTGATAGATAGAATGTTCTTTGGATACTTGGAGAAAATCCCGCTAATAATATCCTCGCTAGCTCCATATTCAGTAATTACAGTTATTTCGCCAATCCGAAAACCTTGCTTCTTAAGATCAATTTCGTATCGTCTTGTCAAGATACTATTTTCTAAATATCTCCTTCTTCTCTGAACTGTAGAAAGAGGAGCTTTGTGCTTTTTTGATATATGCGTGGAAGAGATAAAAGCATCGCTTAGCAGTTCTTCAATAATCTTCCCGTCGAGGGATCGTAAAACCAATTTATCCCCTGTAGTGCTCTTACTGTTTCTGTTATGGTCGTTGTTGTGTTGTTTTTTCTTCAACCTGATTGGTCTTCCCAATATTTATGCACGAAATCATGATTTAAATGATGTGTTCCTACAATTTCATTAGGAACCACATTTTCGACTTCAAACGGAATTATATATATCGGTCTGTAATCCCCCACTCTATCGCGCCTGATCAACCTCCTTGCCTCATGTCCAGATAAAAATAGGATACAATACAACAACGACGCGGTTTATAATACTGAGGCCGAAAGAATGACGAATCATTACTGTCTCCATATACCTATTCTGCTTCGATACAATTCGATAGGGCATAATCTTCAAAACTATCGTTCGACTTGCTCGAATGGTTTGATAGTATTTAATGGATAGTATAGAGACGGACTAGAAGGTGCTTGTAATTGATTGGTTACTCAAGGCCCTCTTTCTTGCGACGGATCTCTTGCTCATTGGCTTTATTTTCCGGTGATGTATTTTCAAAGACTTTTGCCTCTTCCTTTTCTGTCTGAACCGGAACATTGAATTTTTCATTATGCTTGACCACTCTTTCCGCAGATTTCTTCGGATCATTGTTAGGTTTGTCACTCATCTGACTAAAGTATTGACTTTATGCTAAAAATAGGTTACAGGACCCTTTTGTACCAATTAAGAAACAAGATTATTTACTATTTGAGGGAGTAAGCTTCACATGTACATTGTAAGGGTTAACAGATAATTGAATCTTAACTATACGTAGCCATTCATACAGCGATGAACTTTATACCTCGCATATATACACAAAAAATCTTCAACATGAATTCTCACACGACGTAGCATAAGTCTATGCTCTTTGACGATATAGCATCTATTGGCATTCTTAAAATTTTTTTGCAATCAGATCCGCTAAAAGAATACAAGTAGCTATGAGCAAAAATACTTGTTGAGTGGAGGTATGGTCTTCTTATTATTCTTTCTATATTTTTTCCTCTCTGAATTGTGGATAGACTAATCTTATTTCTTTTCAAGGTCTCACTCGATGAATGACAATGGTTCTGAGATATATCTTCGGGTATTGTAGACGTTTAAGTTCAAGGCGAGAATATAGCATTTTTATTTCGACTAGTATTAAAGACTAAGTGATTATTATTATCTAGGCCCTTTGAGTCTGCTACAATGTGCTCCCGTAGATTATATTTTTTAATTCAATTCATCCGATATTTTATGACGACCGGATTTCTAACTATATTCCTAATCAATTGATTTCTCTTACCTGTCTAATAGTTCTACCATCTATTTGTGCTACCAAAAAATCTGTTCGCATTCACAGTGGCCGCCAAATCTCGTAGTCCTGCCGCATTTTGGACATACCATAGGAGGTTGAACATTTTCTTCTTGATCGTCGATCTCCAGTCTCAATAGGCTCGCATCTATCATGAATAATAGTGTATGACATATCATTTAGTATTACTGGCTGCCTTCTATTGCTTTAGGATGCACGAGAGGATTACTATCTTCTGTTGTATCTCGCTAGCAGGTATTTTTTCCAGGTATTGCCAGGCCTAGCAAGACGCCGATGTGGGTTGTAGCTAAATGTATATTGCAATGGGACAAATCTTTACCAGCTATGATAAAGCTGGGAATCGAGCTATATGACAAAGTCAAATTCGATAAAGCATGCAAAAGACATTCTTAAGCTCGACCACCGTTCTACCAAATCCTGCTCCCTCTTATGTTACAGACTAAATAGCAGAATATATCGGGTCTATAAGTGCCCTAAATTTACAGGAAAAAAAGTTGGGGCAAAAGAAAGAGAGGCTCGTGTAAAGCGTTAATATGCGATCTTCTATTGGCCGCCCCCTCCAAATATGCCTGCTAGTGGGCCGCCGCCACCTTCAGTGCCGCCTGATTGATTGCCACCTTGTTGTTGACCTCCACCAAAGAGACCGCTTAGTGGGCCGCCGCCACCTTCAGTGCCGCCTGTGGTTCCGCCGCCTGCCATGGTGGCATTAGTTGCATTTCCGCCGCCTGCCATGGTGGCATTAGTTGCATTTCCGCCGCCTGCCATGGTGGCATTAGTTGCATTACCTCCTGAAGTTGCTCCACCTGTGGTTCCGCCGCCACCTGTGGTTCCGCCGCCTCCCGTGGTCGTATCCATTTGTGCTAGTACTGGTTGCGAGTAGCTGCCAATGAAGGATAGCCCTGACAGCAATATTGCTGCTGCAGTAACTATGGCCCCCACCATAGGGATAGCAGCTCTTGCTTTGGTTCTATCTTTTTTGTTGTTGTTATCATCTTTTCCACTATGTGGATTCATAAACTCGAATGTAACGATATAGGACTTAACCATTTCCATACATTATTGCAAGTCGGAGCTGCAAAATCAGATATATTGTTTAATTTCGCAATTATAAGTTGACAATCCAATGCGTTAAATCTTTCATATAAGATAATATCGATACTCTTATATGATATTCTCGTAACTACCTCATGAGATCTCTTATATGTATAAATTCGAATGTCGTCACGTAGGATTTGATTGCTCGTACACTACGACAGGTAACACTGAGGAGGAGATTCTCCAAAGAGCCAAAGAGCATGGCATACAGCAACACAATTTGAAAGAAAGTGAAATTCAAAGCCCTGAGATGCAGAGCAAGCTGCGATCTGTCATAACCAAGACAGACTAGGCTTTCAATGGCAAATTAAGCTCGGTCACGTTTTTCATTGATATATTCAGCACTATAATTGTTTTATCAGAGTACAAATAGGCATCTCTATGCTGGCAGGATATATCACAACAAAAACAAATATGGATTGAATGCGGCAGGTCTGCAAGGGCGCAAGCGAAAAAGTTTTTAACGGAATTATAATACGAGCCAGCAGGCGGTAACTCATTCTAAGAGTAATCAAAAGACCAAAAAGTTACAAAAAACATACTTGGAAGAATATTTTTGGTCTGGTGTATATTCTTCCCATCTTCTGTATGCGAGGTCCTAAGTAATTGCTGTTCCTATCGATCTGGGATGCAAATACTTATAGTGTGCAATGTATTCATTTAGCGAATAAAATCGCTCGCCGCATTCCTCGCATATGTAGCTACTTCGATCTTCTCCGCTGCTGGAAGTGGGAGAAACAGATTCATTCATGTGAATATTTTGTATTTTCAATGAAATAACGGTTTTGACAGACATTCAAGGAAGTATAAGCTTATTTCTTGAAGACTTTTTGGAAAAGCCGTTAGAACACGTGAAAAATTGAGTTTGTGCTTTAGACGTGGCATCGAAATGTAATAGATTATGCATGCTAACGCGTTGGTCGCCGCTGCTGCATACTATAGTATATTATAACGCGTTTCTGCCTAAGGATCTGGACATCTTTTATTTTCGCTCTTTGATCTTCGCGCTGCAGTGCCTACTGATTTCTATCACAAATAATATATTCCTTATTTCAGGTATCACTTTTTTGGTTTTTTGCTATATTAAATTAGCAAAAAGCATAAACAACCACCATTCATCATTTAACGATGATAGATGGCTCGAGAAATATTTTGTCCATAATGTCCTACTATTGTAGCACTTGCTCTGCTAACCTCGTATCCACCTCAAAGCCTATGTCACAAATATCATCTTCTAAAATGGCTTAATAGAGCCATGAGGATATCCCTTTTATTATATTTAGTGCGTCATTATTATTCCAACCATATGACCGAAGGTGGAAAGCATGCAATAAAGAAAACAGGAGATCATAACTGGGATATAGAAAGAATGCAGCTTGAGAAAGAGCTAGGGAATATTTCAGACGAAAAGATTATGTTTACTCTCTAACATAAAGGCAGCTAAGTCCAAGAAGCAATGGGCACTAACAAAACCGGTGAATTATCAATCACCAGTAATTAGATTGCTATGCCATACAAGAAAGGTCAAAAAGCACAGAGAAACAAAATGAAAGCTAGAACAAGCTCTCAACTTCTATAGTTTTATGGTTGTTCTTGACGTATGCACAATACCACCATTAATTGCAAGCAATGACGAGCAATTCATTCCGGTAGTCGCATGCATGCACATATGCCTGTACTGGATTCCAACCTGGCAAATGCACACATCCTCGTTGCCTCTTTGGCATTGACGTCACTATTCTACTAGAAGTTCATGTACATCTCCAAAGGGAATTTCTTTTTATTATTCTTCCCTTCATAAAAGCACGCCATTCGAGGATAACTGCGATATAACCTTTTTGTTAACTCGTCTTTTAAGAGATTAATCGCATCATAGTTCTTTGTTTATCCTTTCTATCAAATCCTGAGCAGACGCGGGTTTCTTGATAAAGCACATGGATGGATATGAATCAGGAAACAGCTCCTTCAAAGCTTCGAAGTATACTTCAAAAGCTGTCATAAAGCATATCTTGGTTTTCCTGCCATTCTTGCCTTGGTCAGCCCCATTTACACTCCTTTCGCCTGCTGCAGTAGTAGAATCAATCCTTTTTTGAAGCTCTTGATATAGCTCAAACCCGTCCATCTTGGGCATCTTGATATCAAGCAATATTAAGTCATATGCAGAAGGCTTATCTTTGTCGCTAGTGAGGCTAGAAAGTGCAAGCAATGGATCGTTAAATGTAACAACCTCAAAACCACCATAATCTTCCAATGCTTCTTTTAGAAAGAAAGTGACATCTTCCTCATCATCTACAATGAGTATTCGACCGCGGTTTCTACGAGGAGGTACTACACCAACTTCCTCTGCACCACTCTCTTTCTCCTTCTGTTCAGGCAATATCAGAGAATATATATATGAAATAAATCTATAAAAGAATATTGGTCTAGTTTCTTCTAGTTTAAGCAGGAGAAGGAGAAGACAGCATCATCAAAATACGAAATAAAAGCCAAAACATCTGGGGCTCAGCAAAAAATAGCTTCGGAGTTAGATTATAGAGGGATTAGAACAAAAAGTGTCTAAGTTGATAGTAGTAGATTCATTTGCTCAAGAGGCGAATGTTCAATAGGTTTATTGGCCAGGATTAGCTTTAGTAATATGGAAGAGAAAGAGACTCAAAAAGAAGCGTTGAAACCGATAACCAAAGTTAATTCTAAATTAGATAAGGAATTGCAGGAATGGGAAGTTGAATCAACTAAAGGTGGAGGAGACCTTAATCAGTAAGCGCGTAAGAAGAAACCTTCTTTTTTCAGCATAAAAACCTGTAGATTTTTGACGGTCTAATCAATGGAGCTACTAATGAAGGTCAAGTTTCCAAAGGCAGTCTAAAGGAGACTCTCGCGCCTTTTCTATCATTATTGTTTTCAGCCCAAATTGTGCCTCCATGCGCTTCAATAATGCTTTTAGAAATGAATAATCCAAGACCTGTGCCTGTCTGGGATTTACTTGTGAACTTTGTAAAAAGTCTTGGCATAATTTCAGGATCAATCCCAGAGCCGGTATCCTTAACCGATACTACGGCTTGGCCATCTTTATTCTCTGTGGAAATGTAAACTGTCCCTTGTTTTGCAAACTTGACTGCATTGCTTAGCAGATTTGAGATTACCTGGCTAATTCGTGTTCTATCAGCTTCTACCACTATCTTACTTGGAGTATATTCAATTCTGATATTGCTATCATTTAGCCTTCTGTTTGTATCGTCTATAGCAGAAGCAATCACTTCTGACATATCGAACCTTTCCTTATTAAGATCAAGTCTGTGTCCTTCAATTCTTGTGACATCTAGAATATCACGTGTTAACGATTCAAGACGCTCAGCATTTCTAGCTATGGCGTTAATTGCTTCCTCCCTGCTTTCAGGTTTGAGATAAAAGAGATCTGAATAACCTATGATAGCCTGAGTTGGTGTTCTTAATTCATGAGCTGCCACATTAATGAATTCACGTTGCATTCTGTCATGATCCTTGAGCTGGTCAACAGCTTGTTGTAGCGATAAATTTGCTTGCTCAAGCTCCGCCGTCCTTAATTTGACGATTTCTGACAACCTTCTATTCCAATTCAAAATAAGATATGCAATACCAACAGCAACGGCTCCTATTGATCCTATTATGAGCAAATTAAAATCTCTCTGCTGGTCGATTAGTGACCCTACAGATCCTTGGATATTGTGAGGTGTTACAATGTAAACAACGACAAAATTATCTCCACTAAATGAGACTGGCTGATATGCAATTGTGCTTGTATTACCCTGAACCGAAATATCCCCAGATCCTGCGGCACCTTGAAGCGAGTCTCGCAGAAAAGAATTGAAACTGTCTCTTACTTCTAGTGGAATTATAGATTGGAACTCATCTCCAAAAACATCCTCCCCTGTATAGGTCGCATTGCTCGAGTACAAAATTATACCATTTCTGTCTAACATTCCAAGGGTGCTTCCATACTTCGCCGGTAGCTGACTTTGCAAAAGTTGACCAAATTGGTCAACATCGATCGCTGAAGCGACGATTCCATTAAAGACTGAGCTATTATTATTATTATTATTATTATTATTATTCTGTGCAGCATCTAAAATTATAGGATGAGCAATATACAGTCGAGGGACTCCATCAACTGACTCTATTAGACTGCTAAAATATGGTCTAAGCGTATCTCGAGGTTGAGAAAAATACGCTCTAGAGCTTCTATCGCCCCCTGCATACTGCTCATATATTGTCTGATTTTCAAATGCGTTGGCCCATAACAGCTTTCCATCTTTGTCAAGCCAAAAGTAGCTGGAAGTAATATTGCTTGTAGTTTCTTGCGCGTCGGAGAATAGCTCTTTTGAGCTTTCGAGATCTTGACTTTGTATCGCAGGAATGTTAGATAGGAGTGCGAGGTTGCTATGCACGGCTTCTATATTGTTTTTTAAATTTCTTGCGATGTCATGAGCCTGTATTTCGGCATTAGATCTTACGTCCTGTGCACCGATTTTCCTTATCTCCTCTGAGGTAAAAACAGAATACTGGTATGATGCAAGTGAAAGACCAATTGCTATTGTGCCAATAAGCGCAAGAACAAAGATGCTGGATTCCTTCGATAATTTCTCAAGCACAATTAAGGACAAACGTGGGATAGGCATAGATAAATCAATTTCTCAAAATATTCGAGAAGAATATAGTAGATCATGTACCAGTTTTACAATGCCAGATAAGTTTTACTATTAGCCAATGCATCTCTAAGATGGTGTGTCGAATCGAAAGACGGTGATGATCTGTGATGATGAGGCAGACCTGCTTTACCTTTTCAAGTCCGTACTTGAGCCGACCTATGATGTTCTTGCTGTAGAATCCGGCAAGGGTTGTATAGAGAAATTTATTGACGAGAAGCAGAAAGGAAAGAAGGTAGACGTTCTTCTCCTCGATTATAAACTTGGTGACATGTTAGGAGACGCTGTGGCTTGCAAGATACATGAGCTGAATGGAACAAAGACATTCCTCGTCAGCGCTTACGAATTAGAACAAGCTTTAGTTAATCACCTTATGGAACGGAGGTGCATTGTAGGAGTCATGCGAAAGCCAGTACGCATGTCTGCAATGGTTAAAGAAGTAGAAAAGGCAGCCGCCGCTAACTAATTTTAGTTGGAAATGCTAAGTTTTTTCCGCTCTATCCAAAGCTTAGAAGCTTAAAGCTTTAGATGGGCAATGGACTAGTATATGAATTAATGCTCTTTGGTGCAGAAAATATCTCAATTAGTTTTCAATTCTTTACCCCACTATATAGATTGCTTCGTCATCTAGTTTTCACTCTACCGTAGGAGTAACGTATACTGCCAAACTCTGACTATGGTTCTGAGGCCTCGGATCATTCGCTTCTTCTCGATGCAATTGCGGTAGGAGTTGCTGCAAAAATCTTCATCATCATTATTATTATTTGGTACAGCAGCAGAGCGCAGCTGCTGGCATCATTAGCTATTGTTATTTCTTTCATCTTTCTGAAAGCTCTGCCCCGTTACTAGGTCATTCATTACACATATGTTGCTATGTAATCACCAACAGGAAATAGTTCGTCCTGTGAAACTGTCAGTGTCAAGGAGAACATTACCTTTGAGTTTTTGCCACAAAGGTGGGTTGGGTAGAACTCAGAACGAGAGGAGTTTTCTTGATGTATTCTAGTTATAGTTAACTATAGGAGTGAAAGGAGGCCCGAAATTAAAAAAATATTACTTTCACGAGTTAATTAAAATACTATCCCCATCTCCCAATCTCCTACTGAACGGTGTCTCGTCTGTATTGAATTGGACCTCCTCCTCATCCTCATCGTCAGCATCTCTATCGTTTACCTCTATTATTCCTGAATCTACAATTTCTACAAAATTGTTTATTGCCGAGCCTTCTGCTGATATTAAGGCATTATCAAATTGTTGTCCTCTTATTGTTATAGTTGAATCTCCAGATAAGCGGTATTCGCTTGATTGTATATTTGAGAACCTGTTGTTCTCCAAAATATTACCGTGACTTCTTGCTGCGCTAATACCATCATCAGAATTAGATATGACATTATCGTAGACTAAATTGTTCTCTGTAAAGCCATCGTCTGGCAATATAGGATTAAA
Organism: Nitrososphaera sp.; assembly: GCA_035562555.1. Lineage (GTDB taxonomy): Archaea > Thermoproteota > Nitrososphaeria > Nitrososphaerales > Nitrososphaeraceae > Nitrososphaera. The sequence continues at coordinate 16,929 of DATMWK010000078.1, forward strand.
CAGACGTATTCCCTGCGAGGTTGCTCCTTCAATTGTATTGTTATATATCTGGTTATTTGGTGATTCTGATACTGTTATCCCAGAAGTGGTGTTGAAGATATGGTTATTTCTTGCAATTGAATCATACATGTTTCTAGAGAAGAATATCCCATAGTCTCTATTGTCCTCTACTAAATTTCCTTCAATGAGAATATTGAAGCATCTATCAGAACAGATTGCGCCTATTGGATTGTGATGGAGCCAATTATTTGTAATACTCATATCATGAGTTCCACTATGAGGATCTAAAGCGTATTTGATATTGTTGTAATATTCGTTACCATCTACTTTGATATTGTATGCTCCTCTAGAATAAAATGCAAACCACATATCATGAAACTTGCTGCCCCTTATCTCTAAGTCATGGGATGGTCCTCCACCCCCAAAAAGGTCAAACCCCCTTCGTCCAAATTCCTGATAGCCCAGATACGCAATCTCTGAATCATGAACAAATCCTCCCTCACTTTCCCTCAAATTAATAAATGCTCTTGGGACTGATCCTGTAATTGTCTGAAATACTGGTGAGTTGGATTCAATACTCCAAGATGTTATTTTTACATTACTTATTTCTATTCTTCCATGAACTATTATTCCATTTACGCCAGTAATTTTGAGGTATTGTAGATTATCATCCTCATTTGAAGAAGACGTGATTTCAAAAGTTGCGCCATCATCTACTTCGAGGTTGGCGTTTAGAAGGTATTGACCAGCTCCGAGGTTCTCAAGTATGTTAGGATCGTTTACGGTCTGAACAACATCTAGAAACGAAGCGTTGCAGCCTATGGCAATAGTATTTTCTGTTTGATCATAGTCTATGCACTGGCCTTCTTCTCCTGCCTCGGCGGTATTAAAATAATGAGGTTGTTGTTGTTGTTGCAGATATGGTATTATACCTATTAAAAGGAAAAGAAGATTTGCGGTCCCTAGAATGGTAGAAGTTTTCCCAAGAAAGGTCATATGGCAGTATTGTTAGCCACATAAAAATTCTTCTATTTAAATATTCTCTATGTTCTTCTAGAAGGAGTTGGAATTAATAGTAGCAGACCAGTTCTTTTATTTTAGGCACGAGCATGTGCCACAAATAGCTGAAGGAGAGCCTGTTGAGAAAGTTTAGAGGTATCACATCTTGAAAGCATGTACTTGTATTAGTACCATCTTGTTGTATGGTAAACACATTGTAAGCTCAATCCTATACCAACAAAGATCCTTCATTACTAAAATTGTGCCTTAGGGATAGCCCTAGAGATAGCCTGCATAATAGTTAATATTTTCTAAAGCCTTTCTTGTTAGTACGACAGTATGGAGAATGTCAATAAATTTACGGAATATTTCACTGTCATTGCCGTTATTGCTACTGCTACTACTATTCATAGCAGCAGAAGGAAGCTTTCCTAGCGGATTTGGGCAAGATACAGCTCCTAATAATATTACCATTAGCGATATCGTCGATCTCGAAGGTAATGTGACAGGCAGAGAGCAAGGAGCAGGAGAAGATGACGAAGACAGCAATTTTCCACAACTCAATGACATTGGGAATGACAACAGCAGTGGTGCTGGTGGTGGTGGTGGAAGCAGTACTATTAGTACGTCGTCATCTTCATTATCGTTGTCATCTAGTTCATCTCCTTCTTCTCTCACAACAAGTCCATCCTCCGTCATGATAAACGAAATTGAACTCAACCCCCCAGGAGAGTACGACGAGGGGAACGAGTGGATAGAGCTGTATAACCCGACCGATGTTGACATTAACATCAGCAACTTTCAGATAAGTACTGCTTCTGAATCTGCAACGATCAAGCTGCCGCCCGCTGCTATAATTGAGGCTGACCAAACATATTTGATTGAGCTAAAAGAGCAGATCTTGTCAAACGCTGTAGATAGCCTTGTCCTTACAAATACAGCAGGCGAAATACTCGACAGAACACCTTCCCTTGTTGATAGAAGTGATGATGACCATACTTGGCAAAGGATCTCTGATGGTAATAACGAGTGGCAGCTTGTAGAAAATACTGAGGGCAACTCGAATGGTGATGATGGCCGCGATCATCTCCCAGATACTCTCAGTACAATATTGGATAATGCAGAAAATACCGGGGATAACCCCAATGGTAGTGATAATAACAACAATAATGATCATTCCGAAACTCTCAACAGAGTATTAGATAGCATGTATTCTGGACCGGAAGTAGCAGAATGCCATGGGTCTGCAGGCTGCTTTGAGGGTATGGCAACCAGAATAGTAGACGGAGACACACTTTATGTGAGGGCAAACAGCAGCGTGTACAAGGTTGAGCTTGTCCTTACCAAGGCACCCTCAAGAAGTGAAGAAGGGTTCTCCGAGTCTACAGCATTTACACGAGACCTCTGCCTTGGTAGCACGGTGCTAGTAGATCAGGATGACAAACTACTGACATCAGCTGATTCAAACATCATAGCCGTGGTATACTGCTCATCAACCAACCTGAACGAGGAGCTTTTGGATAATGGTTATGCAAGGATTAACATGCAACAGTGTTCAACAAGTGAATTTGCTGCTGAGTCATGGGCTGAAGACCATGGCTGCTAGATCTTTTTTCTTCTTATTCTTTTTTTACGGCAGTCGGCAGGGGGTTTTTATCTTGATTGTATAAGGCAGGCCATCTTTCTTAGGACATATTTTATGTATACATTGCTCTTGCCGCCTCTTGATCTGTGAAATCTCTTCAATACCTTAGATTCTCACGAGTGAGAAATACCCGTCTATTTCAATCCTTGCAATTTTTTGGCCAAAATTCTATAAACTTGCCATTCTCTTTAAGCATCACAGGATGAGACTTTGTAACTCGCTTGAATATCTTAGTCGTCATCTTCAAAATATCTGTTATCTTGAATGCAATTATAACTACTGTGATAGTATTACTGCAATAGCTAAAATCTGACACCTTATACTACGGCTAGTGCATGTTGTTTGACATATAGCTAAATGAAGACTGCATATATACAAAGAGATCCTAACTCGTATAAATGTAAATGTTAATCAGATAATGAAGTGAACGGGAGACCCACCACGCTGGGTTTAATCATAGTAACCGGGTTTATTGGAACGGTGTTTGATATACCCCTGGTTTTTGCATTTTCAGCAGAAAGCTTTCTAACAATAGAAAGAGCTAATGTCTCGATAGAGGATAATGATCTCACAGCCGAATTGATGGTTGAAGGGCTACTAATCCCAACCGATGGAAGCCAAGGAGCATTTGGCTACGGAATTCTTACAGAAGATGGAGATGCCATCGTAGTTGTTACTACACACGCAGGAGTACTAGACAGCGAAGAGCAGAGCTCTGCAGAGGATCCAACCTGGCATACTCATCTTGTAAGACTTGGAGACGTTGCTGAATGTGGAGAAGATCAAGGGGTAATAGACATTACCTGGCAGTCTCCAGGCGAGGTGGAAATCAACGACAACATAGCTAGTGTAAGCGGAGTAGGAACTGATGAATTTGAAGGAAGGGACAGCATAACGGATGGACAACTATCAATGACATTGGGAGAAGCTGTTTCGGACGTTATTTCATTTAAATTAGACCCAGTCTTTGATGAAGAAGCCGGATTACTAGCTATATGTGTAACTGACGTAAGGTCAGCAGAGGAAGAAGTAAACCTGGGTTAGACTCTTGCTTTTTGTATGATACTGCCTGCAAATTATACTTAATAGGATTAGACGTCGTAGCACATTCATGCTGTCAAGTTCTAGCAATCTCATCATTTTTGTTGTTAATAGCCCAATGAATAAACTGATAGCATTCTATACACATTTTTCTTTCCTGTGTATGATCACAGGCATAAGTAATATCGGTAGCCCCCCCGCACCTATTGCAAACTTCCAATTAGTTGATAATTATAAACTCTCATTAGATAAACCATATTATGAGCTCAGAAAATGATGTCAATTATTGCCTTAATCTACTCCTAAGCTTCTTTCGACGAATGCTTCCGTAGCTTAAAAAAGCAGTTGTATTAGAAGAATCTAGGTAAGCTGCCACAGCTTTAATTGCTGCCAGATCTTACTTTGATAGCAACTGAGCACACTTTCCGTATTCCGGCAGTCTATTGGTAATTGCATCCCAGGAATTTCAACAATTTCTCGTGATATAATTGATAAAATATTTGCAAAGCCCTGTTTCTACACATCAAGTCGAAAAATTCTGTTTGTTAAACGACATAAATGTATTCACAATAGAGAAATTCAACTATTACTAACTTTCTCGTTTGTCATCTACTGCCGCTTGTCTTATTTTTGCTTTCACAAAGAACATCGGATTCTAACGATTCAATTATGATTACTGATAAGGATGAGCATATCGCGCTATTTTCATTCCTATTCTCGGCTCGACTGCTCAATTCCATATCCGATTCCTATTTTTTCTTGCTCTCTCGCTCATCATATCAGACCTCTATGTTGTTTACATATGGCTGAGAATGAATTAATCACAAGCCCATAGAATAATACTCAAATGGATCGCTCATCCCTATGCATGCTGTTCTGGTGTCGCTCAAATCCCGCTCTGTCAGAAATGCAAGATCATATATGATGCATTTCTAAGGACATTCTTCTCTTCCCGCGTTAAACTTTTCATTCCCTTTCTCTTTTAGTTGTCATACATGACTAAGCATATACCATTTGATTTAAAGAGCCAACATCATCGCTTGCCTTGTTTTAAGCTGAGCATATAAAAACCAGAGATGATGTAACGGTAAAGAAGAGGGGTATGCGAGAATACAGGATAAATGTGAAAAGTTATAACCTGTTACAGTAGGGCCATAACATAACAATATATCTTAAACCTAATGAGCGATAAACCACTATACTTACGTTTAGGACGGTTAGCCTTTTGAAGGTCAATGTTATCTATACTGACTTGAGCCCATGTGGAGGAGCTGAAAGGTTAACCCTTGTTACTATGTACGCATTGTCTCAAAAAGGCGTGAGATTTGATCTTACTACATGCGTTCAACCGAACATCAAAAAGTTAGAAAACGCATACGGTAGCAAATTAGCTTCTATTGTCAAGAAAGCAGAAAAAGTAAACATCCTAGAATCCCTTGAAGAACCAACTATTGATAGCATCATTCAAAAAGGTAATTATGAGATTACCATAAACACAAACGGCGACACACTTCCATATTATCATTGCTCATTGTTGAAAAATAATGCTATTACATACTGCCATTTCCCTTCTGCAAAATATCATATAGAATCGGAAGACCTTGAATACCTTCGAGATATAAGGATAGCAGGCTTCAGCCAAATTTATGATAAAGATTACTCAGAAAATAAGGTGGTTACTAATCTTAGCCCAGAGATACAACAGAAGGTAAAGAAATATTTCGAATTTCTCATGGAGAGATACCACAACTTAATGAAAAATACTCTAGTGCTTACTAACTCCAAGTATACTCGTACTGCCATCTTCAAGGCTTTCAATGTTGATGCAAAAATACTCTATCCTCCTGTAGACACGGATATTTTTCGTAGGGCAGCATTGGGGTCTAGTCAGAAGAGAAAGGATATGATTCTAGTCATCTCTAGAATAGCGCCGGATAAACAGATTGAAAATGCAATTGAGGTTGCAAGGATAATGCGAGATAGGGGAATTAAAAAAGTCATGGTTATTGCTGGAAACTTGCATCATTATGATCGTCCATATTATCTAGAACTGAAAAAAAAGATTGCTGATTATGATTTGTCTGAGTATATCAGTCTTCAAACCAATATCAGCTTCGGTAAAGTTATTCAACTAATGCGATCGGCAAAGGTTTACTTCCATCCACGTATAGATGAACATTTTGGCATCTCTATTGTCGAAGCAATGGCCTCAGGAATTGTGCCAGTCGTTTCAGATGTCGGCGGCCATACTGAGTTTGTCCCATCCAAATATCATTTTCATACGCTTAGCCATGCAGTCGAGGTCATAGCTTTGGCATTTGAAGCAACAGATTCAGAAAGAAGGGCCATCAGTAATTCTACAACTAAGTTTTCTAACGCAAATTATATTAAATCCTTCCATCATATATTATCAGAATTACTCAATACCGATATTGTTGATATTGAGATAAATAGTGATCTAGAATACATTTATGTGAATAGAGAGCTTGAAAAATGTTAATCAACTTATCATGCAATGAGACCAGATCTCAATTTTTTGTTGCTGACTTCTGTATACTTTGACAAGGATTTGTCTGCATTTGCGGCATATCTCTCTCTTATAATTTTTCTACAGGTAATCTTGACATTGGGAATTAATCAGTGGGAAAATATTAGAAAATACCTGAGCATTGCTGCTGTGTGTTAGCTTTGCTCCGGTGGAAAGGTTGCTCAATCAGTAATTGCTCCTTTTATTTGGTACTTGATCAATTTTGGTTAAGTGAATTGAATTGAATTAGGTCACAGTCCTAGTGGGGAAAGGTCAGAATATCTCCTGATAAAAATCAGCATTCCAGAAATTGCAGCTATTGTCACAATTATGCTGTAATATACAGCAGTATATAGGCCATAATTATTTACAGAAATCGAAAGACAATGTTGGCTGCAAAAAATGTTATGCCTGTTACGACATTATATACAAACCATATACAGCTCCCCTCAACTCAAATATTACATATCTTGGGACAATAGCACACTGGAAGGTTTCAGAAATGCCTATGTATAGACCAAATATGGCTGCCATCATGTAGGTGTAAAATGCGTTAGCCGAGATTAATAGCATAAGAGCTGTGATACGACAAAGAGTAAATAACCAATTATTAACACTTTTTCCTTTCCCATTGTATCGCCAAATCTTACTACAAGAGCATCAATCAGCTAGGTTGATGCTGCAAAGGAGGGTTTTGTTATAGTGGAAAGACCATAGCCAGCAATAATGAAAATTTTTCTCTTTCCTACCCTATTAGATAATGAACCAGAAACCATCTAAAATGCATAGCTTGTAAGCTCAGATGAACCTTCAATTGTTTCAAGAATTGTCCTTGATGCTCCAAGATAAGAAGTTATGAATAGGGCTAAAACCCCTAGAACCATCTCTGTTGAAAAAAATCTGTAAACAAGCTAACTAGACAAGCGCAGCCACATTGCGCATTCCGCCGCCCTTTGAATTAACGTGTGTGTGTCTCGGTTTATGTTGTAGTCTTTACTCGACGAATCCAAATCTGAATTGCCTTACAGTCAGGCAAAAGATCGAGAGAAGTATAAGGGGTTGTTGCTATTGTTCCTTTACTATTTTATTCTTCAGATGTCACTTTTTAATATATAGCGATGACTAGTACATGTGATTTACCCATAAGCTTTTGCAAACATATTTACAATTTAAGATTGAGAATCTAATGATACATGAGTATCAATACAAATCATTTGAAAGAATGTTCAGGAGATATAGAAAGGTTCAGGCTTCAATTAAATATGTAGACTGATACTAGGAATTCTGCATAGCGACTGCGTAAGCCCTATAAGATTCCATAACTCATTGTGTTATGATGTAGGACATGGGCGATTTAACTTCGTCAAGTGAGGACAATTATGATGTTTCTCCCTTTGAGAACACTGCAAGGACCTTCTTTGAATTGGGAAGTGCTCAAAGAATAGCCATTTTATACAAGATCGCAGAAGAAAGATGCCACCTTGCTAGACTTTCAAAGGATTTGGGCTCCACCATGCCTGAGGTTCGCAGAAACATAATGAGACTTACCAATAGTGGAATGGTTGACAGGGATTCAAATGGCACATTCTTTCTTACCACTTTTGGGAAGACTATCTTAGAGCAAATTCCCACACTAGATTTTCTCTCTCGTAACAAGGATTATTTTTCAGATCATACGTTCTCAGCTCTTCCATTAAAGTTCATAAGAAGGATAGGCTCTTTAACCAATTCCAAACTCGTTTCTGGATTAGTATCAATCGATGAAAGATTGAATGACATTTACAAGAAGTCGGAAGAATATGTGTATGCTATGATTCCAGAAGTTCCAATAGATCTGATCGAGTCTATTGTTGCCAGATTGAAGAAGGTAGACAACAAAAATTTTAGATTTGGTTATATGCTGCCTGCTCATGCCACGGTCCCTAAAAGGCGAAAGGAGTTGCTAGATGCACTAGGGTTTGGAGAGTTGTTGAAGAATGGGATTGTTGAAAGAAAGATGGTAAACAGTCTTCCCATTGGCATAGTTCTTAATGATGAACAAGCCTGTGTAATGTTCCCTCGAATCCTGAGGAACAATAGGATAGAGATAGATATGAACTCGATGTTTTATGGCGACGATCCTGACTTTCACGAATGGTGTCTCGACTACTATCGATATGTCTGGCACAGTGCAAGATCATTTGATGAAAAAGGATTAGTAGAGATCTAGCCCCAGCATAATCGAAACTATCAAGGAGCGCTTAGGATATAAGAGATTGCTCCAATTCTAAATCCAAATCTCGTGATAGCAGCAATCGCAAATTCATAAAGCTCATTTTTAGTAGCTTCTCAATTATTGAAAACTGTGCTCCACTCTGTATGTATAAGATATAAAAATGAAATTATGCATGACAATAGTAACAGTAAGTACCATAACCTACTTTCAGAAAGGCATTGCAAGACCAATAAAACAGAGAAAGAGATATGACCAGAAAGGTAAAGCTTTAACATGACAATTGGAGGAAGAAAAAACTATCCGCCATATCTATATTGCAATTACGAATGCAATAATAGAAGACGTGATCCTATCTCTGACATCTGAGACAATAAAAAAATTAAAAGAAGTAAAATGGTTTTTGTTCTTCGTTGTAGCTATCTCGCTAACCTAATGCATGCAGCATTGGCTACCCGGAACTAGTGGTCCAGTCGAACACACTAATTTCTTGCCCAGTACCCTCTGCTTCTGCTATGCGGAGTTCGTGGCTCCCGTCAGGAAGGCCTGTAATAGTAATTGGGCTACCGTCGCAGTACACAGGTAGCGTGTCTATCCAACATTGTAATTCTGTGCTATATACACTGTCGGAGTAACCTGATATACTGATCTGGTTCGATCTTGCTACACCATTGCTAATACCAATTTCACTTCCTCCACCATCTATTGCATTAAATGAAAGTGCCAGAGGGGCATTCGCCTCCAGCATGAGGCTAGCGCTATCACTAGTGCTGCTCTTGCGGCCAAAGATGCTACTACCTCCAAGAGAATTTAGATATGGGAGAAGAAGAATACTGGTCAATACAACTATTCCTACTCCAACAGCCATGAGAAAGATTACTATTAGCCGCTCTCTTTTGCCCTTGTTTGTCTCTTTTATGATTGGGAGTGACCCCAGCTCCAAGACCTTGATCATTACTCTTTTCTGGTAGCATTTCTTTGCTCATAGTATTCTATCAGTGACTGCTAGATTAGGTCTGCTTAGAAAATAATACTTCAAAGAATAGAGATTTCAAATTAATAGCTTGAGTACCTTAAGGATGATAACTGATTAATACTTATTATATTATGATACTGGATTTATTATGGTGGCTTCCGAAACTGAGAGAGGCTAAATAATTTTAATTAGATCTATTTTACAGGGTTTCACTTAATACTTATAGATTATACTAGCTATTATTTCGACGCAAGCCTTTCGATACCTCGAAGGAAGCGGGGTGGCTACATAGTTTTCCTTCCATGGTTTATCTAGGAAGAATGTGTGGAAGTGCTGACATAATGTCGATAAGCAATTTACATTTTGTCGTAGTTTACAGATCTTTCTGGCAAGGTTCCATCAGAAGATAATTTTTGCCATGAGTGCAGAAATAAAATAGTTGAATCCTTTAAGATGTACACCTAGTAAGCGGCAACTCCTATTTCTATAAAACAACCATGAATTGTGACAATATTTTTCTAGTATTCTTAATGTTCTTCCCAATTAACTAGTTTGTTATGAACATCGGAGAAGCAGGAATGTTTGTGGCAGTCGGCTTTGTTCCAACGCTGATTGCTTTAGAAATGGTATACAGAATGGGCAGAGCTATTGGAAGGCGTGGAGAAATTCCGTCCCTACTGCAGAATAAAATAAGATGAAAATGCTGTTTACATAAGGTATAAAGACACTAGTAGTCTCTTCAAGAGCACAGTCTCTGATCTCTCTGTCTATATTTTTTTATTGATCAGCAAAAAGGACAATCATCTCATGCAGGACGCTATTGCTGCGGAAAGGTGTAACGTATTATTAAGGCTGAAAACGTTGTTCAGCAATAGTTAAGTTCCACATCATCTCAGTGAGGTTAATGAATTCAAATAATAGAATAAGGCAGAACAAGGCTAGAACTAAAGCAATAGTTGCGATGCCTATTGCGGGGACCATAGTTACTGCAGCAATATTGCTGTCAGGACTGGCCATGATTAGCTTCTATCAGCACTCAGCAGCGGCACAACAGCAGAATGTGACAGGGGGCAATGCTACTACTACAGCCGGCGGTAATGCAACTAATGCTACTAATGCCAATGCCACTACTACAGCCGGCGGTAATGCAACTAATGCTACTACTGAGGGAGGAACGACAACACTCGGCGGTCCAACAGCTGGTCAAGGCGGGGGAGCAGGTAGCGGTACTGCAGGGAGTGGAGGAGCAACAGGCAGTTATGGTTATTGATGAAGGACAAAACAAATAAGGACGCCAGGGGTATGCATTCACTCTCATCCTAATTTGTTCTCCATTACAAAACGATACAACAATTGCGGACATAACTTAGTATTCGATTTCATTCAAGGACATGAATAAGTCATGAACTTAAGGGGGTCTGAAAATGGCATGCCTTCCCTTGATTCATAATAAGAAAGGTGCTTGACTTGATTCTGTAGAAAGACGGGTAGATTTGCTATAAAGGCTTCATATCTGACAAGAGCATGTTATGAAATAAAGAAGCTACCCTTAATGTCACGCTATATTAATCATTTCAGGATATTAATATCTAATAGATGTTTTGCATCCAAACGTCATCATCATAATGCTTCAGTTCAGTTTTAACCCAGAAGATATACCTAGATCAAGATTGTAAAACAGATGGTGGGAGGTACTGCTAGGAGAATATCAATTCTTTATAAAGTTGGAGATAGACTGGCTCTCTTGCTTATAACATAGCATAAAGTTTCTCAGATAAGGTCATCCTGAATAATATGACTTCCTTCTCCTACCCTGCAATGTATAATATCTAGTACTCCATGCACCTCTCGAATTGTTCTAATTACTCGTTCAACATGTTTTGGCACTGTAAAGATATGCACATTTGGACCTGCATCTGTTCCAGCATATACAGGTATACCATCATTACGAAGGTTTGCCGCTTTATCGAAAATATTCTCCGTCACCTTCGTCCAATAATCAAGTGACGGTGTTGTCTTAAGGCATACTTGCCTGAAAAGATAGTTTTCTTTCTCGTATAATGCTCCAAGCGTTCCGATATCTCTTGCCAATAATGCTTTAGTTATTTTATTTATATGATGATTTGCGATATTTACAAAATCTGAATAAAAATCTTGAGGACACGTCTTTTTAGACAACTTCATTCCCTCAATCGATCTAATCTTTTTTGGACTAGAACTAACTATAGCAATGACGTTGCGAAGGTCCCAGTGATTTTCGTCGAAAAGCTGCTTTGAAAATGAAGACTCATCACTATTGCCTTTCTGCCATATCACAAATCCCCCGAAGACAGAACGTGAAGCAGAACCGCTTCCTTTTCTTGCCAGGATGGATTTCAATCTTGTATCGGCACTCTTGCCAATCAGACCTGCAAATGCTTCGGCCAGTGCAGATGCACTTGCTGCTGAACCTGCAAGCCCGCTACCAATGGGAAATGACGTTCTTGTGGTAACTTCGAGCTTCCCCTTAAATCCTGTGTATCTTCTCATAGCGTTAAGGTGATCAACTAAGTGACTGTAAATTTCTCCCTTATCCTCTGTCCCATCTATAATAACCTTATCGCGTTCGGATGATCCTGCTGTTCTTACAGAGCTTATATAGTCAAGAGGATAGTTTATTCCTTGCAAAGTGACTGACAGACTGGATCTAGTAGGTATTCGTAGTGCATCATCTCGATTTCCCCAGTAAATCACGAGAGCCTTATTTGGATGTGATAGAGCTGTTCTTATCAAAGGATGTCAATATGAACTTGGTTTTGATAGCTAGTAAATAGATATACTAGCAAAGACATAGAACTGAAGCAGGGCATTTTAAATGCGACGGCAGCGAACTACTCCTATTGACACGCGTACTATTGTTAAAGAAAGCCAAAAAAGGATAAAGAAGGCTCTAGTCGAAGGTTTTGAGTACCATCATTTGGCTATTGCTAAATCAGACCAATTCTTGAGAAAGCATACATCTCAAAGGCTTGACTTTGCTGTGATGTATGTTGATTTGGTAGGCTCCACAAGATTGAGTACTGAGCTAGCACCGGATTTTCTTTCAAAGATAGTCACGGTCTTTTCGCAGGAAGTGTCTCATATTATCGAATATTTTGGCGGGCTTGTCCTAAAATTTGTAGGGGATGCATCCATTGGTTATTTTCCCTCTAGCCAAAACCTCGATGATGTAGTATTGTGTGGTGAGTCGGTTGTGTTAGTGGTAAGAAATGCCATAAATCCGCTTCTTTTACAAATGGGACATGCAGGAATTGAAGTTAAAGTAACCTCAGATTATGGACAACATACAGTTGTCCGGTACGGATCAGATCGTGAAAGATCTCATGTCGATATAATCAGTGCAACTATGAATCTTGCAGCAAAAATGCAATCTGTCACAAAAGGTAGTCAAATGGTCATCGGTAATTCACTTTATGGAAAGTTAAGCTATGAATTTCGGCAGATATTCGAAAAGGCAAACCTTGAGCAAATTAAATGGGATTACCATAACCTGGCAGAGCAAAAGCCATATCAATTGTATATTGCTACTTTCTGATGCACGATGGGTGCTTACATTACCAAATATTATCCGATGCAACATGGTTCTAGGGTGCTCGCCCATGTAAAATCCTCTAGAACTATCTGAGCGGGTATTTTTAAATTAAAGAAATTATTAAAATGACTATAATTGCAATTCCCTCCTGAGCCTGAAACAACAAAGGTCCTACGAGGTGGCGAGGACACTACACGTGCTGTGGTTTTATTTTTCACAAATGCAAACTGGGTGAATGCATGTGCAGACTCATTAGCCCCCTCTGTTGCTATGGGCGTCGAGCCTATAAGGGAATGTTATGAGAACCTTAAGATTCGACAGGTTAAGGTCAGATGGATAACAGAGATTACAAAGGATAATCTTTCTTATTGCAAAGCTCTTATGCAATATGCAGAGCTTCGTCATCTGGATGGAATCAAAGGAAACTTTGGTGTTAGCGATACTGCGTATATTGCCACTGCCAACGTGAGTAAGGCAGAGCCAGTACCTGAGCTGATATATAGTACTGTCAAAAGTGTAGTCGAACAAAACAAGAATATCTTTGACACTTTGTGGAACAAAGCAGTTCTGGCGGAGGACAGGATAAGAGCAATTGAAGAAGGAATGACAAGAGCCGAAACAAGAGCTGTGAAAGATACAAAAGAGATTGTTCAAGAGACCATAGGATTGGTTCGCCGTTCAAAGCAGTATTCGGTCTGTTCCACACTCAAGGGACTACTCTACGCTCATAATTACGCCTTTGATGCCTTCAAGGAAATACTTGAAGTCCATAGGAGCGGCAAACATGCAGGCATAAGATGGGTTACAATGATCGAGGATATTGAATATGACAAGCTCAGCAATGTGATCAAAACCTTCATGCAACTAGGGATGCAGATTAGGCATGTGACTACTATTCCCCCCATGAGCTTCGGCGTATCAGAAAAAGAAGTTGGCGTCACGGTGGAGAGTATGCAAGGTGGGTCTATGAATACTAGTGCTATATTCAGCACTGAATCAGCAATTGTTGGACAGTTTGCAGCTATTTTTGAAGAGCTTTGGAACAAAGGTATTAATGCCAAGGAAAGAATTGAGGAAATTGAAAGCCAAACAAGCACGTTCATTGAAATTATTCAAAGTCCAAGCGAAATTCAGGAGAGATACCGTGAGTTAGTTGCCTCAGCGAAGTACCAGGTTCTTCTTTTTCTACCTACGACTACTGCATATATAAGGGAGGAAAAAATCGGTATTTTTGAATCCCTCGAGGCGGCCTCTTCTCGAGGCGCAAACATACGGATATTGTTGCCAACCGATAAGGAAATAGAGGAAAAAATAAAGCAGAAGATAGAATTAAAAAAAGGCTTTGAAATTCGCAAGATCAAAACAGCTGCTACGACTGAAGCCAGATCAAAGATACTCATTGTAGATAATAGGACTTATCTGATGGTTGAGCTGAAGGACAATTCAAAAGAGACTTTCGTTGAAGCGGTGGGTTCTGCAATTATTTCGAACAGCAAATCTACGGTCTTATCCTATGTCACCATGTTTGACAGCCTGTGGAAACAAGCTGAACTCTATGAAAAGCTAGAGGCTCACGATAGGATGCAAAAAGAATTCATTAATATAGCTGCACATGAGCTCAGAACTCCTACTCAAGCAATACTTGGTTATGCAGAGCTACTACAGATTGATTCTGGAGAACACGCTGAAGACATGCTAAAGGCTTTGGCCAGAAATGCGTATCGTCTACAGTCGCTTATCACTGATATTTTAGACGTTGCAAGAATTGAATCAGGCACTTTAATACTGGAAAGAAATACTCTGAATTTGACTGATTTAATAAGTAACGCCATATCCGATGCCAAAAACCAAGTCAAGATAAGTGGCAAGAACATCGAAATTTCCTATTTTCACAAACAGAGACAAGACGCAGAACAAGGAAAAGACCTAATTGTCGAGGCAGACAAAGATAGGATACTGCAAGTTCTCTCAAATATTTTAAGTAATGCTCTTAAATTTACAAAGGAAGGAAGAATTGCAGTCACGACAGAGAAAGTAGATAATGAGATTATTGTCAAGGTTAAAGATTCAGGGAGTGGAATCGATCCTGAGATCTTTCCAAGTCTTTTTGAGAAATTTGCAAGCAAATCTGATAAAGGAACTGGACTTGGGCTTTTCATCTCGAAGAATATCACAGAGGCACACGGCGGAAGGATATGGGCTCAAAATAATACTGGTGAGTCAGGAGCAACATTTGCATTCAGTCTTCCAATCGCAGGCTAACAAATGAGAGAGGCATAGATGGAGGCGATGAGTTGTCATTTGGCCTCATAATGTGATCCAATGTTATGTCTTTATGCTTATTTGATAGGATGAATATATAACTTTCAGACATAGGATAAAGATGGTGCCACACTTCAACGGTCGCGTCAAATACTCTCAAGTGACAGTTCACTTATTCAGGTAGCAGAAAATTGGGCGGTATTATATGTCGAGCACAAGTATTTAGATGCAATATTCGCGTATTCAGAGGTCTCCTCTAACTCCCTGCTGAGAAAAGAGCAATAATTGATAAAATATAAAATCAGATCTAACATAATACAAGCAAATTCAAGGTCTACATTTTCTGCTGCCACTATTGCTAAAAGAATGATAAAGGGTTTGATGAGCAATAAAGACAGACAATGTGTATGGAAGCTCCGAAGAATTATGTTATTAAAGAACTGAAATGAGATTCCAGTTGCCTTATTAAGGAGAATCTGGAAGTGTTCTCCAAGGCATCTTATGGTCTCGAGAAACGACTCAAAGCATGATACGCTTCTAGCTTCTGTGCAGGCCAAGAAATATAGGGTAATGATAGTTGATGACGAACAGGACATCACAACTATTTTCAAGATAGGGCTTGAAAACAATCAGTTCATTGTGACGACCTTTAATGACCCTATTGAGGCTCTTTCAAAATTCAGACCAGGATTGTACGACCTAATGATTTTAGACATAAGAATGCCGGGAATGGATGGCTTTCAGTTATATAGAAAAATCAGAGACTTAGATGACAAAGTAAAGGTATGCTTTTTAACTGCATTTGATGAATCCCGAAAAGAGCTGAGAACTTCATTTCCATTTTTAGATGAAGTAAAGTGTTACCTGAAAAAGCCCATTACAGTTAGAGATTTGGTAAAACGCCTTGCAGACCTAGCAAATTCGTAATAGACTAAGCAGCATCTTGGAACTGGTCTGCTGCATCCAACCTGGATAGATGCTGACAGTAGCCAACTTTTAATGAACTAGATTTGTGAAAGCTCTATGCTATTTTTTGCCAATGAAATTATGAAAAATTGCTGAAGAGGGAGGAGAATAGATCTTTTAATCCTCCTTTCATTATTCCAGAGGGCTTGTTACATTATAGGGCTATCTTGATTAAGATTAACTGGCAATGTCCTACTCAAAGGGGATATACCTACGTATGCTCAGAGTTATGAATTCAATACAGAGCAGGATGACAGTTATACTTTAATATAAAATGATTGTGGCGTCCAGGAATAGACGCAATTGTAGTGTCAAGTCTTTCTCTCAGCGTACTACATATGCCTCGGACGTGAAAGGTATAATAGTGATAGCTTCGAACCGGAAACAAAACTCGCCAGCTGATCCCAAACGAGACCAGCCGGCGAGAATGCGATCAAACGTGAGTCTCTATGTCATTGAGACTCACGCAGTACTTCAAATACGTTATTGATATCTTAAGCTTTTCGAGAATTCTTATCTTTATTTGATTTCGTTCTATGGAAGTAGAAACTGTTCAGGGAACCTGAAGATGCATGGAAATGCGAATACATTTAATTTGAAGAAAGCAATCTATCTGCAATAGCTATATGTCTATCAAAATGGCTAACAGAATATGATAGAGAAAAGAAGAATTCTTTATAATAGCTAAGCACGCAGCAAGCACCATAAAATGGATTCCAAACCAACTCGACCATTGAAATAGAAGAGAATGGAAATTACCTGGAGATAAAATTCAATTGAGCAGCTAAACAGAGCCATGATGCCATGGAAGGAGTTTCGGAAACCATTGTGCAATGGCTGGAGAAAGTTGGTAGATCAGACATATATGGTCTTAGCAATGTAAGGAGGTTTTTGAGAGGTAGAAGGGACTTGGAGGACATGCAAAGAATCTTACTTTGGCAATGATGAGGAAATTTGGGTCTTGCTGCAATTCTATAGGGAACAAGTGCACTTGGATTAGATCAGAGTATCTACTACGCCCAAGATGGAATGTGTTGGTAAATTTAGGAAGAGGTTCGATAATCTTATCACCCAAAGAAAAAGCCCGAGTGCGAGCATATTCAACACCTCTCGGCGTGTACAGGCCATTCTCATCAGTGTAATCACATTTGCACTAGAGGCAAGATACGGATCCGCTACTTACTTCTCAAAGATAATTGAGAGGAAAATTCGATGCAGGAGCCCAGAATTATGTGGCATCCATAGAGACCATCAATTTCTTGCGGAGCTGGCATCCTCAAAGTAAAAGGAGGCATATGTTTGGATCACCAGACATATCGTTGATGTAGATGTCACAATAGTGGATAATAATTCTGACGATTGGTTAACTTAATTTCCTGTAGTATACAATCCTGCAGCGGTCAAGAATCATGTTGATTTATCCAAGCTAATGTTTCTGTCAGTTAAAAGGCTACCCCACCCAATACCTCCCGCAGACAAACCGGATCCAAAGGCAGCTCAAGCACTCCAAGAAGGACTAGGTGGTCAGTTTGGAGAGATGCGTACAATGATGCAATACTTTTTTCAGAATATGAATTTCAGAGGAGATGCCAAGCAATATCAAGATCTTTTAAGAAGCATCGCAACAGAAGAGATGGGTCATGTTGA
>DATMWK010000079.1:0-18855 GCA_035562555.1 Nitrososphaera sp.
TTCAATCCCTCATACTTGGCATTTGCAAGCATCTTCTTCAAAAGAGATTCATCAATGGCATTTTCAGACACAACAATTGCACCCATCATAACTCCATGCTCTCTTAACTTTTTCGTCAGCTCTCTTGTGTCGATATTATAGATCCCCTGCACCTTTTCCTCGTAAAGCCATTGATCGAGTGTCTTTATGCAGCTCCAGTGGCTTGCAATGTCAGATAGATCATGAATAAGCAATCCTTTGACCTGAATCCTATCTGACTCAAAGAACTTGGGGAGACCGTATTCGTCCTTTATGTTATAGCTTGGGACCCCATAGTTACCCACAAGCGGATAGGTAAGACACAATATTTGACCCCTGTAAGAAGGGTCCGTCAGAGTTTCTGTATAGCCGACCATGCCGGTATTGAATACAACTTCGCCAGCAATTCCTGATGGATAGCCAAAGCCAATGCCATCAAAAACAGTACCGTCTTCTAACATCAGCTTTGCAACATATCCTGTGTATGTCTGTTTAAGTGTAGGAATTTTTTGAACCCTTACCAACTGTCAAGATTAGCAAATTTAAGTTTTGCTTTACACAAGAGAGTTAATATTGTTGGGAAGCTCATGGTAGTATATCGTTGCATAATGGCTGACCAACAACAACAACAGCGCTGTGCGATTTGTGGCTCGCGGTTTGCTGAGAGAAGATGCTACTTTTGTGAAAGTAGAGTATGTACATCGTGCATTGTCCCAGTAGATGTGTCCGGCTACACTACTAAATGCATCAGCTGCTACAGGAAAAAGATAGATAGACTTGGGTTCACGACTCTCTTGAAGAGAAATTACTATCTCATAGGTATCATTGTGGCCTTCTGGCTCTTCACTGTATTCCCTTTGCCGTTTATGCAGCTCGCCGGCATAGACGTCGACCCAAGCGCATTCCAGCCTGTCCTGATAGCGACGGCGGTCATGACTATTCCTTTTATATTCATGTTTCTGGCGTGGCAAAAAAAAGCACCTAGAGGCTCTTAATAATAGTCTATTTCAAATGAAATATAAAAAGCGTCTATTGAGAATGTTTCTTATGCGCGTCAAGGAAGGCCTACTCGCTTGAAGTTGGTCTTACATTAGAGCGTATAACGCCAGTAGAAGGTATAGGTAATAATTGACAATTCTGAGCACTGAATCTTAATCCGTGACACCTAATAGCTAAACTATCCTTATTGAATTCGTTTTAGATAAGTATTGACTCAATATTTTTTACAATATTGCAGCTTCAATTATGGAGTTATCTGTCTGCAGGCCTTCAAGTCTTGACAACCGCATTAAAGTAGGAGGTTTAGCTAATACATCGTCTTTGCGACAAGCGCTGCAAATTCATTAGTAGAGAGCTTACCGCCAATATCTTTTGTCTTTTTATCCTGCTTGAGCATACTGACAATGGAATCTTCTATTCGTCTAGCTTCTATCATCAAATTCTTGTCGCCATATTTATCTGAGAGCCATTCGAGCATCATCTTTGCAGACAGAAGAATAGAAGAAGGGTTGGCAGCATTCTTTCCTGCGATGTCAAATGCAGCACCATGCACTGGCTCAAAGAGAGCAAACTGATCTCCGATGTTGGCAGCAGGTCCCATGCCCAGCCCTCCAACCACCTGAGCAGCTTCATCAGACAGTATATCGCCAAACAAGTTAGTCGTGACAATAACATCAAATTCCTCTGGATTGCGGATTAAGTTCATCGATGCTGCGTCAACATATAATTCACTGTACTGAATTTTCGGGTAGTTCTTTGCAACTGACCTGCAGACTGCAGAAAACAATCCGTCTCCCTTGCGTAGGACATTGGCCTTGTGCACCGCGACTACCCTAAGCTTGTTGTTACGCATCATCGCTGTCTTGAAGGCATATTCTGCAATCCTCCTGCTGGCCTGTTCTGATGTAATCCTAAGTGCCACTACTGTGTTTTCGTCTGTATTGAACTCCCATCCAAGGTAGACGTCCTCGGTATTTTCTCTTACTGTGACAAGGTCAACGTTGCTTGAGATACTTGGAATATTAGGATATGACTTGGCCGGCCTGACATTTGCATAAAGATCAAACATCCTGCGAAGGACGATTATTACATCGGCTGCGGTCTCACCAACAGGCCCCTTAAGGCACGCTTGCGATTTCTTGATCGTGTCGAGAGCCGATTCTGGCAATGCTTTGCCAAACTTGACAAGCGCACTGTCGCCGGATTCAACTTCATATATGTCAAATTTTGTTTGGGAATTGTCATTTATAGTTTCAAGGATCTTTTTTGCTGCCGCTGTCTGCTCGGGCCCAATTCCATCTCCTTTGATGAGGGAAATATCATATCTTGCCAATCGGATACCCTATGTTAGAGCTGCAGTATCTAGCTTTTGGAGTAGATGACCTTTTTTAACAGTACCTTATTGATTGAGTCCATCATTGCTTGTACGGATGCAACGACTATGTCTTCGCCAGACTTACGCGCTGATACGATGTTCCCATCCTTGTCTTCGACCTTGACTGTAACTTCTGCAAGCGCGTCAGACCCTCCTGTTATTGAGTCTAGCCTATATTCTCTTATCTTGACATTTGCCATCTCTCCTGATATCTTTTGTATCGCTTTTAGCGCTGCATCGACCGGACCAACACCAATGTCTGATGCAATGAAATCCTTGCCGTCAGCGTTGAGCCTTACCACGGCGGTTGGTATTATGTTCATCCCAGTGACGATATGAAAGTCATAGAGCTTGAACTTTTCTTCAAATTTGTTGTTATTCATTACCCCGCCGGCTATTGACAATAGTTCCGATGTAGTAATGGGCTTACCATTGTCGGCTATGTTCTTTTGCTTCTCCACTATGACATGAAGCTGTTCGTCAGTTGGCTTGATACCAAACTCTTCAAGCATCGCCCTGATTCCATGTGCACCAGCATGTTTGCCAGCTTGGAGCCATCTTTTCCTGCCCACAAGCTCAGGGCTTATGGGCTCATAGGTAAGTGGATTGCTGATGATGCCATGAGTATGAATTCCCGACTCGTGGCCAAAGGCGTTTTCCCCAATTATCGCCTTGTTTGGCTGTACAATTATGCCCATTGTGTTTGAAACGAATTTTGAAGTTTCATAGAGCAACTGTGTCTTGATCTTGTGCTTTTTATCGTACAAGCATTGAAGCGCCATTACAAATTCTTCAAGCGATGCGTTGCCAGCACGCTCACCAAGGCCGTTTATGGTAACATGCGCGCACGCAGCGCCGGCGCTTACACCTGCTACTGAATTAGCAACTGCAAATCCAAAATCGTCGTGGCAGTGGACGCTTATTGGGAGCCTTGTAGCTTGCTTGACTTCTTTTACAAGGTCGGCAACGTATTGCGGAGTTGCATACCCTACAGTATCGGGTATATCCAGCCTGTCCGCACCTGCTTCTGCTACCTCCTTGAACACCTTAAGTAGGAACTGCCTGTCAGATCTTGTTGCATCTTCTGCTGAAAACTCTACGTGCAAGCCATGTTTTTTAGCATATTCTACTGCGCTAATTGCCTTCTCAGAGACCTGCTGACGCGTCATCTTCAGCTTATATTGCATATGAATGTCTGAAGTTGCTATGAAAGTATGAATGTATTTCAAGTCACATTTGATAGCACTATCAATGTCGATCTGACTTGCTCGAGCAAGGCCAAAAATTTCAGCCTTCAATCCTTGCTTCACTATGGCCTTGATTGCTTGCATCTCGCCAGGCGATACTATTGGAAACCCTGCCTCTATTGCATCGACCCCAAGTTCATCTAGCCGGATAGCGATCTGGATCTTCTGGTTCGGTGTTATCGTCACGCCAGGCGTCTGCTCGCCATCTCTGAGAGTAGTATCAAAAATCCTAACACGTTCGGGGTTATTCAATGATTTTCTAGACTTGTTCAACTCTCTACTCCGCCTCTAGGAAGGGCTGAAACTCCAGTTCTTGACAACTGTGCAATTCCATAATGCTCGACTAGATTCTTAAACGCATCTATCTTATCAGGTGTGCCAGTTATCTCTACTGTTATTGTCTCCTTGCCAATGTCTAAGATGTTGCCTCGAAATATAGTAGCATAGTTCACTATCTCGCTTCTTGTTGTCGGATCAACGGCCTTGATCTTGATAAGCGCAAGCTCACGATATACTGTCTTATCCGTCTCGAGCACTTTTACTTCTATGACGTCTATGAGCTTGCGCAATTGCTTTACTAACTGATCAAGTGTCTTTTCATCGCTGTTAGTGGTTATCGTCATTCTAGAGAGGTCATGTTGCTCAGTTGATCCAACTGTAATGCTTTCAATGTTAAAACTGCGCGCCCTGAAGAGGTTGGTGACCCTGAAGAGGACACCGGGTTTATTTTCGACAAGTGCAGACACAATGTGCCATGACTCTTTCTGGACGGTAGTTGCAAACAATTTTTCCATTACGCTCCTACAATCATATCCTTGAGGCCAGTACCGGGTGCTACAAATGGGTAAACGTCTTCCTCAGGATCAATTGGGATGTCTATTACTGTTGCTACATCAGATTTAAGCGCCACTTTGATAGCTTTCTCAAGCTCATGGATCGATTCCGCTCTTATGCCCTGAGCGCCATATGCGTCGGCTATCTTGACATAGTCAGGGCAATTATGCTGATGTACTCCGCTATAGCGTCTGTTGTAAAATGTGCGCTGCCATTGGGCCACCATTCCGAGCATGTAGTTGTTCATGAGGAATACTATTACGGGCAGCTTATCAAGTACCGACACAGCAAGTGAGTTTTCGGTCATGTTAAACGATCCGTCACCGGCGATATCGACTACAGGAACGTTCGGTCTGGCCGCCTTGGCGCCTATTGAAGCTGGAAACCCAAAGCCCATCGTGCCAAGACCAGTCGAGCTGAAGAACGTGCCAGGTGTTATCACGTCGAAATGTAGCGATGCCCACATTTGACACTGTCCTACTTCTGTGGTGACTATGGCATTAGCTGGCAATAACTCGCGCAATTTCTTGAGCGACTTTCTCGCCGTTATCTCCCTCGGATAGTCCTTGAGGGTTTCTGCATAGTACTGTATAAGCTCTTTCCTGCGCTTCAGCCACGGGTTATCATGGTCTTTTTTAATCATCTTCTTTGATAACATCTTAATAAGGGTACGAAGCGAGGACTTTACATCACCTACGAGTGCAATGTCCACTGATTTGTTCTTTCCGATCTCGGCCGGGTCAATGTCCATATGAATTATACTCATACCTTTACCAAACTCGTCAAATTTGCCGACAGATCTGTCGGAAAACCTTGCACCTACAGCCACAATGCAGTCTGCCTCTAAGATTATCTTGTTGGCTTCTGCGTGACCATGCATCCCTATCGGCCCCATGGCAAGCGGATGGTTCTCAGGGAATGCGCCCTTGCCCTTGAACGTCGTCACAACGGGTATCTTGACGAGCTCTGCAAGAGCCTGAAGTTCCGAAAAAGCTCCTGAAAGGATTACGCCGCCTCCTGCCATTATTATTGGTCGCTCGGCGTTGAGTAAGAGTTCGACTGCTCTAACCATCTCTGAGAGATCTGCTTCTATGTTTGGATTATAGCCTCTAACTTTGATGAGCTCTGGAAACTTCATGTCGGCTGTTGCCTGCTGTACGTCCTTGGGAATATCAACGAGCACCGGACCGGGCCTGCCACTCTCCGCAATGTACACCGCCTTTTTGATCATTTCTGGAATTTCGGCTGCAGCCCTTGGTTGGAATGAGTATTTTGTGCAGGGGTTTGCAACACCAATAATGTCTGTCTCTTGGAAAGCATCCTTGCCTATCATGGGAAGCGGCACCTGACCAGTTATGGCTACAATTGGAGAAGAATCAGCATATGCAGTGGCAATGCCTGTAATGAGATTTGTGGCTCCTGGACCTGAGGTTGCAAAACATACACCTGCCTTTCTCTTTATTCTGGCGTAGCCGTCCGCCATATGAGCAGCCGATTGTTCATGCCTTACTAGGATATGCCTGAAACCTGCATCTACTAAGGCATCGTATATCGGCAGGTTTGCTCCTCCTGGAAGTCCAAAGACCATGTCTACGCCCTCTTTCTCCAAGGCTTGAATCAACGCTTTTGCGCCTGTCATTTCAGCCAATTTTATCTCTCCCCAAATTGATTTGCATAAACCATGCTTGCTAAAGCACAGTTTGCCCTAGGCAAACCTCAGCAGAACCAGAACATGAATGTTGTGTCCATAACAATATCCGCTCTCAGCTCGAGGCATTTTTATTTATGTGGAGGGAAATTGTTTATAAAGTTTATGGGAAATATGCGATAAAAGTTGATGAACCGACATTGTAGCTCAACCAAGAAAAAGCAAAATTTTTGTCTAATCTTCAACCAGTTTATTTTTTAGCATTATTGCAAAGTCAGTAATTCGTCATTGACTACCTATTATCGTATGTATTTTTGCCATATTGAAAATGATGAGGACCAAATAGCTATTTCTAAAAACTAACCGGCATTCATGTAATAATTACTACACTAGAATGCATCTCATTCCCAAAGGACAGTATCATAGATGCTATTTTCCATTTTCCTACAAGTCCTAACAAGAGCAGTACAGTTGCAGCACCTGGTAATATAAAATCAATTTCTCTATCGTGAGTGAAACTAAGGACAAGCTCATCAAAAACTTGATCTTTGCCAACGGTCCTTGAGATGCACACAATTTTTGTGTCATTAGGCATTTTTCCTATAAAGTGATTCTTATAGAAATTGTAGACATCAGCATACCCTACACCTCTAGTCATCGTGGGCACATGATGAACATAAGGCTCCTTGGTCATTGTTTCCATTGTTGCATCCCCATCGTGATCTTGAAACTCATGTTTGATGTGCTGTCAAAGATAGTACCTAGGTTAGGCTCCTGACTATGACTATCATCGTCAGCCAAAATATTTCTCATCCGCCCATGATCTGGAGCTGTATATAATTTTTTAATTTCTGAGCCTGCTTCGATTTACGGTTGAAGCATCTTCTTATATGGTTTTTAAAAGGCGATCTTTAGTAAACAATTGGGCTACGCAACTGCTAAATCAAGCCGATCGTCTAGGTTTGGATGTTCACAAATGTAAGTAGGCTTTTGTTTTCGCCCCATAACATGGTGTTAACATTCTATCTCAACCATATCTACTACCTTATATTATACAATCCTGTTGATCATTACTAGCATATATGGTGGAAACAAAAGATACTGATCAAGAGAAAGAAAACAACTATACCAAAATAAAGTCCGCAAGACCTGATGAGCAATACTTGGAGCTTACAAGTGGAAAAGAACTAAAGGATTTGACACCAAGGCAACAGACGTGCGATGTTTGTGGGTTGACCGCCCGCAACAAAGAGGAATTACAAGATCATATTAGTAATGCACATGCGAATATGGCCGACGCAAAATAGACTGTATATTAGTTTGCTCTCTGTGAACTTATGTTCAAGAAACTAGAGCCTAGGAGAAAGGAGTTAACTGTGCAAGAGCGCTAGTAAAATAGAAGTACCTTACCTGGAATAAAGAGCCACCATCAGGTAACGACACAGGAAGAGAATAGTCACCTGAGTGCCAATAGATATTTGATTTGGTTGAATTGGTAATGGTACTTACTGTGAAGCTGCTGGCGAGGATGAGGTCAAGAAAGCAAGATGAGAGGAGAACGCTAGAATATAAACGCGCCATGAATCTTGGCACAGACCGAACATATACATGCTGTATTATTTCTTCTTTTAGAATAGAGTAGCAGTACCAAAGGTCATCATCATTCTCATCATTATGATTTAACGGTCTCTGCCAATAGTCTTTCAATGTCATCAGCGATGTCATAATACTCAGGATCAACTGAGCGCATTGATAATTGCGCTGCTGCTCTGGTGGTGGCGGCTGCTGTTGCTGTGTGGCAACATATTTATTGTCAAGTTTGATAGCAAAGTGAGTGCTAATAAAGGGACATGACAGTCCCGAATCAGTTAAGGTAAGGGACTTTATTTACAAATATTTTCAGCTTGCACAAAGCAAGGAGATAGAAAAGATAGAGGAGTTTTTCCATCCGTGCTTTACGAAATTTGGCGACTCGCCTCCCTACGATAGGCGTGATTTTGGAAGGGCGCTCATGCTTGAACAGTTACATTTTGCCAGCCTCTCCGACTATAATTTCAAGATTGAAAACTTAAATATTGAGGTAATGAGCAATGTTGCACTTGCTACTTTTTTCCTTGAAGTCACTGGCATGATAATCGACGACTATAGCTTCCGCGGTACGTCTGTCAGTAACAAGTCTCGAGTAACGATTGTCTTGCAAAAAGACAAAAAGGACCAGTGGAAGATGGTTCACCAGCATTTATCTAAACTCGACGGCTAATCAAAAGGCGATTGGTTGACTGTCGTCCTAACAACCTTCTGCCTTTCCTTTTGGCTTGACTTGTCATTCTCCTTTTCCTCTAAAAAGAGGCCGTATGCTTCTTCCGCGTCGGCGTTCTTATGGACTATTGCCTGCACCGACTTTATCATTGCTACGGGCCAATCTGACTGCCAGATATTTCTTCCCATGTCCACGCCGGCAGCACCATGCATTATTGCATCATGGGCAAGCTTAAGTGCCTCTGGCTCGGGAAGTTTCTTGCCGCCTGCGATTATAAGTGGAACAGGGCACCCTTCAACCACTTGCTCGAAGTTGTCGCAATAGTATGTCTTCACTATATGTGCGCCAAGTTCTGCAGCAACTCTGCATGCTAATCCAAGGTAACGTGCATCGCGCGCCATCTCCTTGCCGACTGCAGTTACTGCAAGTACAGGTATCCCATATTTTTCGCCCTCATCTACCAGCTTAGCTAAATTGGCAAGCGTCTGATGCTCATACTTGCTGCCTACAAATATTGATAGAGCAAGGCATGATGCATTAAGCCTGATCGCTTCTTCAATTGAAGTCGTAATCGTTTCTTTTGACAAGTCTTCGCCAATGATGCTGATTGCGCCAGAAACACGCAGCACTATTGGGACGTCCCACTTGGGATCGGCTGATGTCCTCAGGATACCTCTTGTGAGCATAAGCGAGTCGGCGTAGGGTAAAAGTGGGTTTATAGCTCTTCTTGGAACCTCGAGACGCTCAGTCGGCCCAAGAAAGTAACCGTGGTCAACTGCAAGCATGAGGCAACGGCCGTCTTCGGGATGAATTATCCTAGCTAGTCTGTTTTGCATTCCCCAGTCCATAGTCGATAAGCTCACACCGGCGATTTTTATTATATATAGTTTCATTAATCGGTGGTTATGATTACCTTCATAGCATTATTGGCCTCATAAGCGCATTTTACTGCCTCTGCAGCCTTGCTAATGTTAAACCTATGAGTAATAAGAGATTCTACGTTTAGACGAGCTTCTGCTATCAGCTTCATCGCTTGGTTTGTTTCAATTTCAGATGCAGCATAGCTTGGGATGAGTGAGTGTTCGCTGGAGTAGAGCTTACTCATATCATAGGACATCTGCGACCCTTTAGGTGGGACGCCAAAGAGCACTATCTTACCGCCTCTCCTAGTCAGGTCAAATGACTGAAGTAACGCTTGCATACTCCCTGTCGCAATGATAGAAATATCGGCACCTCTTCCATCTGTTTCTAACCTGATATTATTTGCAAAGTCGTGATTAGAAATAGGGTTGAACACGTGCACGCCATAATTCTTGGCAAAGTTCAAGCGAAAACCATTGATATCGATGACAAATATCTTGCCTGCGCCAAACGCCAGAGCCAAGAGCACGTGCATCAATCCTGTTGGACCGGCGCCAAGTATCACGACATCGTCTCCCTTTTGGAAGCTGCACTTCTTCCATGCCCTAATGCAGCATGCAAGCGGCTCAACAAGTGACGCTTCATCAAATGATACATTGTCTGGCAGTTTTATCATGCCCCCCCTTGAGACGTTCCATTCTGGTACTAAGAAATTCTCTGCTAGACCGCATGGGCTTATGTTACTACTCTGATACGTAGAGCACATAGTATAATCACCATGAAGGCAGTAATGACAAGAATAACACGCGACGTGGTGATGGATAAAGACACGGTCACCACGTGCAAAGCCGTTGACAGATTTACCAGTTGCCACAACCTCGCCGGCAGGCTCATGACCAAGCCTGCCTGAGACCATGCTATATTCACCATAGATCTTTTCCAGATCCGATCCGCACAGCCCGCAGGTGCGCATTTTGACAATAACATCTCCTGCGCTAGCTAGGTCTGGTGCCTCGACATCATCTACAGAAACTGCATTGTGTCCTTTTACAAAGACTGCCTTCATCTTTGTTATCCTCGATCCTTGACAAATATAAAGAATAGATTCCATTAAGAACCTTTAAATATTAAAAAATAAACTTCAATTGCAGCTCTAAATGCTGCTCCCTTCAGAGATTGAAGCAAAATCACTCATTCCAGCAGTCAGGGCTATTCTTGCAAAGAAGCTTATCGGGGAATATTCTCTCAAAGAAGAAGATGTTGCCAAGGATCTTGGCATTACACAGGCTGCAGTCAGCAACTATGTGAGGGGAACAAGAGGAGATACAGAGCTCATTTCAAAGCTTGAATCAGTTAGAGAAGTCATGCGTATGATAGACGACATTGCCAAGGATCTCTCCACAAACAAAGCTTACACTCCAAGCACACTTGCCAAGTTCGTAGGTCTATGCAACTATATGCGATATACACTCATTATATGCGACGTTCACCATAGCATTGAGTCAAATATTGATGAGCAGATCTGTGAACAGTGCAGGGGTACTTTGGTTCGTGAACACTAGCCTTAGTAATTTTTCCACCTAATGATCATTGAAGAATTTAATAATTAGTGCAGGAGTGCTATATGTTGGATATATGACGGGAGGCGGAAGAAAACAGTGGATTAACGGCGAAACCATCGCGGGTATTGCGCTAGTGTTCTTGGCCCTCTTGTTCATTTGGGCAGCGGCCATGAACGCTGTATGGGCTAGGGTAGTTTTGGCTGCCTACCTCATCTTGGCAATTGGCGCGGGCTTCATTGTACTGGGTATG
Organism: Nitrososphaera sp.; assembly: GCA_035562555.1. Taxonomy (GTDB): domain Archaea; phylum Thermoproteota; class Nitrososphaeria; order Nitrososphaerales; family Nitrososphaeraceae; genus Nitrososphaera. The sequence goes on from DATMWK010000079.1 coordinate 11,055, forward strand.
ATAACCATCCGCAGGGCAAACCGTATGCATTCAGAAGAAGGACATACCCATAGCTACTAATTTTTCCATGTAATGTTTAAAACACAGACCAGTTTCATGCAATATCATGCCTGATGCCCCCGACGACGTCCTGGCAACATTTGCCAATACTGAGAAGACTTTCTTCGAGCTTGCAAGCGAGCAGAGACTAGCAATAGTATTCCGACTCAACAATAAAAGCGCTAAGATATCACAACTTGCCAAGGATCTAGACATCACCATGCAGGAGGTCCATCGCAATGTCAGTCGCCTACAGGACGCTGGTCTAATTGAGAAAGACCCCGAGGGCATGTTTTCGCTAACCACTTTTGGCAATACTATAATCAAGCAGATTCCAACGTTCAACTATCTTTCAAAATATAAGGAGTATTTTTCCGAGCATGTCTTGGGTGAGCTTCCGATTAAATTTATCATGAGACTGGGAGCGCTTGACAAATGCGAGTTTATCAAGGGCATTGTAGCAATACTTGAGCGTTGGAAGGACATTTATCGGGAGGCTGACCAATACATCTATGAAATTGTGCCGCAGGTGCCAATAGATCTGATCGAGCCAGCGGTAACTAGGGTAAAGGAAAGGGCCGTAAAATATAGCTACGTCTTCCCAAAGAATGTTATCATTCCGAGAGGCAGAAAGGAACTTTTGAAAAAGCTTAGTCACAATGAACTCTTGAGCAAAGGAGCGATAGAAAGAAGAATGGTGGAAAGCGTGCAGGTTGCAGTGATATTGAATGAAAAACAGGCCTCGGTCCTTTTTCCAACACAAAAGGGGGAAACTGATATGAACATGTTGTTCTTTAGCCGTGACTACACCTTTCACGAGTGGTGCCTTGACTACTTTCGCTACCGCTGGTACGGCTCTGATATCTTTGACGAAAGCAGGCTAAAAGAAATCTAATTTTGATTTGGCTACTTCAACCAGTCTATTGAAATATCTTGGTATGTACCGCTTGGTAGTATGCGTCTTATTGAAATTGGGAGTGCTTTCTGCTCTATTTCCTCAACTGCAACTGCAATCGAGCTAGTAGCATGTTCAGGCACCTTGACAAGTGGAGGTGCGCCAAGTGACAGCTGAAGTGATCTTGCCCCTGTTATCCTTGCTCTCTCAAACCTTGTAAGCCAAGCAGGACCAATAAGTACCTTCTTGTCCTGGGAATCAATCTCTTTCAGCTCGTATTCAAATTCCGGATAAATAACTACCTCGTCTGCCCTGCGGGACGATTTCTTGGTGGTGCCGCCGCCTTGCTCTTGTTCCTGCTTTTCATCTATGCCAATTTTCCTATTTGAAGTACTAGTAGTCTTCTTAGTCGTTTTGGCAGTAGCAGATTTTTTGGGTGCAGCATGTCTTTTGGAAGAATGTTTGACTACCAAGAACAATCCAAAGGATAATGGATATCTAATTAAATGTTTTGCCGTAACTCTCCAAAACTCACCGTGGAGTTAAATTATCTAATATGATAGGCATCTTATATTTATATTTTCACTATATGTTTTTTGATGTTGCCAGAATTCTCCCACTATATCCCTCCATTTGGTTCATGTATCGCCATTTCTCATTCCGTCCGCATCTTTACTATGTCCTGTATTAGTTTGGCTCTTCTGTTCCGACCCTGCAATTGATAGCATCCATCTATTTAATAACCTACGAAAGATTTTCATTACATTCTAAGCTTATTATTGAAGCAATGGTGCAGCCAGGAAGCGCTGGTTCAGTATCGAGATTAAAAATTGCAATCGAAATACAAGACAAAGGCTCTGCATGGGCTGAGCTTGTACGTCATCTTGCCCCTCTAACTATTGGAACCATACTAAAAAGCCTTCCACTGCAAGACAGAGTGCACAGGTATGCAGACAAATTCATATACGTTGAAACCGGGCTTGTGATCGGATCAGAAAAACATAGAACACAATTTCGCCGCGGTGATATCGCTTACCTTACTTCAAATAGCTCCATTTGTGTCTTCGTGCAGGATGCTAAAGTTCAGCCGATGAATTCGCTGGGTACAGTTACGTCTAACCTTGAGATTATTGAGTCAAGCCGCACCGGCGACGTGATGATAATTAAAGAATCTACTGTTTGATCAAATGGTAGACTCTATGGCCGCTGTAGCCCCCTTCAGCCCTGATGGTACCCTTTGCTTCCAGTGACTTGATGAAAGCGTTGGCGACTGAAATCTTGACACCTATGTTCCTTGCCACACCTTGAGTTGTTATTGCTTTCATGCCTTGGATCGCCTTCATGCCTTGGGGTTCTTCAATTGTCACAGCAAGCTTTTGCTTCTGCTGAGGCTTGGATCCTGCTTTCTTGTCTGCAGTCGATTTGATCTCGGTTTGTCCTGACCCTGTTTGGGCACCCTTATCTGAAGAATCAGCTGGCTTCTTCTTATTGCCTCCCATTATTTTACTTACCTGCTTGACGCCCTTTAATAATGTTAGCTAGCCTTGTATCAAATACCTCACTTTGTCTGCTTGCTCTTTCGCTGCATTCCTTAATAAGCAAGCGGATGCTGTTTCATCAATTTCTGTAGATCTCCCTTCTAATACCCTCTTGCTTTTGCTTTGCAGAAGCTCTAGTCCTTTTTGAACTATCTAGCTAATGCTATTTGACAATCTTTAGTTCTTATTTACAAATGTCATCATCTACCTTCATTGTCTTTCTATCAGTGTATTTTAGTCTTGTAGAACTACGGTATGATCTCAAGCCAACACCATATGCACTCTTGACCTGCTTTCTACAGGATCATTGCAAATCATCTAGGTCCCTCATTTTCGGCCGAAGTAGCCAACTTAAAGCACATCATAGATTAATATTCACTCAAAGCTTACAGATTTGAAGCGCTTTGGATTTCAATTCCTTAGTAGAAACATTTGAGCAAATGGAACAAACCTCGAGCAGAATTGCTCTTACCGGATACCTTGTTACGCTTCTCAAAAGGACGCCCACCACCATAATCGACAAGGTGACTTATCTAATTCAGGGTAAACTTTACCCCGACTATGAAGGAATAGAGATGGGGATCGCAGAAAAAATGGTCCTCAGGGCAATTGCAAGCTCATCTGGCAAAGATGTATCGGAAATAGAGCGAATATACCAGAAAACAGGTGACCTCGGAGAGGCGACATTGGAAGTCATGAAATCAAAGAGCCAATCAACCTTATTTTCAGAGCCTATGACAGTGGAACGAGTATATTCTACTTTTGACAAAGTTGCACGGACAATAGGCGTTGGATCACAGGAGATCAAGCTGCGTCTAATAAGCAGTTTGCTGAATGATGCAACCCCTGCAGAGGGCTGTTACATAATTAAGTTCGTCATGGGACAGCTGCGGCTGGGCATTGCTGATTACACTGTGCTTGATGCCCTTGCAATTGCATTCACTGGAGACAAGGCAAACAGGCAGGTGCTTGAAAATGCATATAACGTCTCAAGCGACCTTGGCACAGTGGCAAGGTTGCTTGCAACCAAGGGGCTCGAAGCAGTTAGCTCGATGAGGATAACACTTTTCAAGCCTATCAGGCCTATGCTTGCAGAGCGCATCAGGACAGCAGAAGAAGCACTTGAGCGCATGGGGAGGAGGGTAGCAGTAGAATACAAATTGGATGGCGAACGCATACAGGTGCACAAGAGCAAAGATAGGGTAGAATTGTTTTCAAGGAGACTCGAAAAGATCACGAACCACTATCCAGATGTTGCCAATGCATTAAAGTCCATAAAATCAGAAGTAATACTGGAAGGTGAAGTGGTCGCCATAAACATAGAGACAGAGGAATATCTTCCCTTTCAGGAACTGATGCATCGTCGACGGAAATATGGCGTAGAGGAGGCGATGGGAAGTTATCCTGTCGTCATGAACTTTTTTGATGTACTCTACCTCGACGGAAAGAGCAAGACAGAAGTGTCATATATGGAGAGGAGAAAGCTGCTGAAGAAAATACTTGATAGGATCAAAAATAATAAGTTAAGCTTGATCAAGCAGACTATTGCAACTGAGCCACATGAGATCGATAGGTTCATGGCGACTGCAATTGAGAATGGTTGTGAGGGCGTTATGATAAAACATCTTTTAAGCACATACCGCGCCGGTGCAAGAGAATATGCCTGGGTCAAGCTCAAGCGTGAATACACAAGCGATTTTGCGGATACACTAGATCTTGTCATCGTTGGTGCACTCCATGGTCGCGGAAGGCGCGCAGGCAAATATGGAGCGTTACTGTTAGCCGCTTATGATCATAATACTGACATGTTCCGAAGTGTGACCAAGGTAGGGACTGGCTTTACCGATGTGCACATTGAGCAATTCTACAAAGAGCTCGAGAAGCATATAGTAAGCCAGCGGCACGCAAGGGTCGATACAGGCATGGAAATGGACATCTGGTTTGAGCCTGAGATCGTTATTGAAGTCATTGCCTCAGAGATCACCATGAGTCCATCACATACGGCCGCCAAGAACACAATAAGGCCAGGCTATGGTCTTGCTCTACGCTTCCCAAAATTCACAGGCAAGATAAGGGACGACAAAAAGCCAGAAGATGCCACGACCGTTGACGAGATCGTGGCTGCATATAAAAGACAGTTGAAGGCAGTCGGCCACTCAGGCGCAAAGATGCAGATAAAGGGGGAGGAGGAAGAGGATAAAGAATGTTGATGCACTGCACACTATTGAGGAGTGAAAGATTGGAGAGCGGGCGTAATATTGTTCTGGCAATATGTAGAAGGTGAATAGACTTGACTAAGCCACACAGACCAATTCATTAGGGCCGATATAAAGAGTCGCCACCCATCCTTTTCATCCTGTCGAGCTCTCGTTCGATTGCACCAGCCATTTCATCCAGCTCCTCTAGTCCCTTGAACCTCTGGTATGTAAGCTTTTCAAGCGAAACTACGATACTCTTTGCTGATCTATATTGCAGCATCTGGGGATCATTGATCTCCGCAAACAAACCAATACCCTGAATGTTGTTTCTTTTAGCATAACCCAATATCAGGCCATTGAAACCAGTTATCAGCGATGAGCCAGGAGTCGTGTTCTGACCTATTTTCACTATTTGGTCTGTTAGCTCTTGCGATGTTGTCGTGACAAGTGTCATTGGGTCCTTACCATAGTTTCGGTCTGTGTGGAATGCGCCCAAGGTATAAATTAGTTGCACGGAGTACAACTTGGCAATATTAATGACATCTTGGCACAATTCATAAAGCTCATAGTTGGTCTGAGGCTGTCCAACCCCGCCCCCAAAAATGATGATGCCCTTAATGTAGCGGTACTCCCATCTTTCTTGTCGAAAGTCAATATGGCCTCCCTTATCAATAACATAATTTGGATAAGGCGGCAAAACATACCTAAACAATCGGCTACTGAGACTTTTGTTAATAAAATCGATAGCAATACTGCCTACATTTCCCATGTCCTGCATGGCCGCAATCATTATTGGCTTGCTTACATCGGGCTCCTCAAGGTTAACAAACTCCATTGCATTTCTCTTGACAGCAGACAATAAAAAAGTTAGTAGTTTGATTCCTGCAACGATTAAAAGTCGGGTATCTTATTGTTGATATACTTTGTCCGGAAGTCCTCTAATATCAGACGACTATAAGATTGCGATTGAAGGTTGGAAGGCCCGCAAAGGCCAGCTGCTTAGACAGCGAGAATCCGTAACGAGGATAAACTACAAGGCAGAAAAAGTGGATATTTTATCACTTTTGAAGCAAAAAAACAGTTGAACATAGAAATATCCTGTGTATACATTATTGCGGGTGTGGACAGCAAGGTTCTCAGCGTAATATCCAGGCTTAATAGGGTGGCAAACCGGGAAAGAAGCGGCAGAGTAAAAGTTGCACCTGATAAGGAGATGCTTGCCATCACATCCGATACTGGTATATTCTTTTCAGTACTTCTCAAAGCAATTAAGGCAAAGCGCATATTAGAAGTGGGTACATCAGTAGGGTTCTCCACACTATGGTTCGCAGACGCAATGGGAAATAACCATAACACAAGGATAATAACGATAGAAATGAACCCCCAAAAAGTAGAGCTGGCATTGAAAAATTTCAAAGAGGCTCGTGTTGATAAGATAATAGAGATAAAACAAGGCATAGCTCTTGACTTGTTGCACAGGCTCAAAGGCAAGTTTGATTTTGTCTTCCTTGATGCAGATAAAGAGAACATTATAAGATATTTTGACATTGTCCTACCAATGGTAAGAATTGGAGGGATAGTTGCAGCAGATAATATGCTTTATCCTGACCATTTCCAACCCGCTATGAAAAAGTACGCGCGCCATGTGCGTACCAAGCCCAACACCCAGTCAGTTACTGTGCCAATAGGAATGGGAGAGGAGATTACGATCAAACTGAGTAATTAATTGTAAACCTTTCTTTAGGGTGGAATAGTACATGCGGCCCGACCCTGCTTTGCGTCACATGTTATACTGAAAAAAAGCTAAAATTGTGCTGCCAGCCAATTATTGCACTGTCATCTCCATAGAAAAAACCTCAATAAGCGCCACGTTGTAAAAGCACCGACGTTTCCTTTCACTTTAATATTGGCTAGGTAATGTATATGCTGTGATGACTACGACCCCGTCGTATCATATTACGCTGGAAGTAGCACCGGAGCATCTCATAAATGCATATGCCGCCTGAGCGGATACATACCAGAGCTAAAGTCAAACAATTAGTAGCTTGATGATGATGGCCAAGTCAAACCATTGAATATAATGACTAAAAAATGTACAAACGCTAGACCGATGCGATACATTCTGACATTATCCTGGCAGCAAGCATTGCAGTAGCACCATTAATGTCATAATCTGGAGCAAGTTCTACGATATCGATAGCTACGACATTCCCCGTACTGATTGCCTTGTTGAGTAGGTAGATCAGATCTATAGCTGACAAACCTCCAGGCGAGGGAACTGATACCCCTGGTGCAAATGCTGGATCTAGGCAATCGAGGTCCACTGAAATGTAGACATTGGATCCACTTGTTCGCGCCCTTATCATTTTCGCCACTCTTTTTACTCCTAGCTCAACAATCTCAAGCGGATTTACGATCATCAAACCCGCCTTTCTTGCATTTTCAAGCTCTTCTGGCTCAGCGGCTCTTGTGCCTATTAACATACTTTTTCTAAAGTCGAGCGATTGCGTTGAGTCCGTAAGGACAGAGCCATAATAGTTCCTAGTAGAAGAAACAAAGTCGGGATGGGCATCGAAATACAAAAGTGATAGTTTTTTCCCAATAGCTTTAGACGCCGCATGTATCGTTTCAGTAGTTAAAGAGTGATCTCCACCAATCATAATCGATAGCTTACCCCGTGAAGAAATCTCAGTCACCATATCGCGCAGCTTCTGATTGTTTGGTATGTCACCGGCATCAAATATCCTCTTTCGATCAAAAGTTCCACTCATTGGGCAAGTAGGAATTAGCTTTCCGCCACGTTGAAAAAATTCAAATTCATTTGAGGCTATTCTCAATACCTCAGGTGCCCTGCTCGTTCCCTTACGCTTGGCATGCGATTTGGATTCATCAGGGACCCCTATTATAACAACATCTACGTCTTTAATACTGTAAGCGTTTGAGCGTTGAAGGCTGACCATTATGGCAATCATCTCTGACCTAGTTTTTAACCATAGCTTGCTTGTCAAGACCAATAAGATTTTATTGAAAAGGAATGCTGCCTACTCTCACAATATGTCTACCATGAAGTACATTCAGCTTGAACCACAGGGTGACATTGCAATTCTAAGAATAAATAGACCAGAGGCACT
>DATMWK010000080.1:0-9042 GCA_035562555.1 Nitrososphaera sp.
ATTTTCTGGCTTTAGCAGCACTGCCAATCTCTTCATAGAAGAAGAAGTCTTTGATTTGCTACTGGGCTTTTGAGAGTATTCCACTTCAAAGGGTAAACTGGATTTATCTCTAACCATACGATTTTCATAATTTTCTGAAGCGAGTAGATAAGGTTACTTCTGTAGTTGCAAGAAACTTATGAAATTAACATGAAATAAGGTAATGTATCATTATCGACTCGATTCTCTATTGAAAAAAAGGGGCCAGAGGGTTCTGGCAGAAAAACCTTCAAAATTTAGACTCGATTAATTAGAAGCATTGGATGAAAAATAATATTTTATTGGATGATTGAGTAATAATTAAGAGATGATGAGGAATAGTATGAGAAAAATAATTTCAGCCATGCGAATATCGGTGGACGGGTACATTGAAGATCCCGAGGGAAGACAGGACTGGGTGGATAGCTGGGAAGACGAATACGATATCTTGGATCATGTTGATACCTGCGTTCTGGGGAGTGTCATGTATCCCGGCTACGAAGAGTACTGGACCGCAGCCCTTGACCCCAATAGGAAACTGCCGTACAGCGGCAAACTGCCGACAGCCAAGGAAGTCGAATATGCAGAGTGGGCTTCCAAAACACCTCACTTTGTCGTTTCGCGCAAGCCGATGCAGGTCTCTTGGAAAAACTCACGAGTCATATCTGATCTAGAGGAAATTAGAAATCTTAAACAGAAGCCGGGCAAGGATATCTACGTTGTAGGCGGAGCAATGCTAGTTTCAAGCATGATAAATCTCGGTTTGATTGATGAAATTTGGCTCATGATTAATCCAGTTCTCTTAGGCGGCGGAAAGCTGCTCTTTGAAGGTGTAACCAAAAGACACCACCTAAAGTTTGTCTCGTCCGAGGAGAGGACTCCCGGCAAAGTTTACGTAAAGTACAAGATGAAGCACGATGAAGGAATTAAGTAAATGATGAACAATCGAAGGTTTATTCAAAGGACGTCCAGAAGCATTTGAGCTCTTTTAGGTTATCTGAAAATAAAATAAATCAGATAGGGTACGTTCAATTTGGTATTCCAATAATTGCTGTAAAATCCCATTATCGCAGTGTCTATAAGCGTATGTACTCGGAATTTCAAGAAAACATCCTATATTGCCCTAGCGTAATTGATCCTGATGATCGGTTGACATTCGTACTATTTGCTGAAAATGTATTCAAAGTAGATTCAGTTCTGGCCAAAGTTGACTCCTTTGAAGGGGTTAAGAGTGCAGATGCATACATAGTTACCAAATTACAATATTATGACGATTGGGCAATAAAGGAAGTTGACAAAAGATTAGTGCCACTTCCACTTTCGCGTAAATCGATAAGGGTGGCCGGTCCCTTGAGGGCCTAAATATACACCGTCGAAGCCTTTATGGAACCTCTATCTCTATCCGCGGCGACTAGTCCTAATTAAAGATGTGGTTCACTTTTATCGTACGTCATATTTAGTAGATCTTTGAAGGAGCGTGAGCTTTTTCGATGACCCTCTTGGCGGCACTTTAGGCCCTGCCCTTATCTTCCTTTTGTTGGTTCGCAGTCATCATCGCAGGTGTTGTGATTTTTGTCTTTACTACAGAATATGCCATAGCAACAGAAACAAGGGATACTAGAGCTGCTGTAATAAATATCAGGTTGTAGGCATTCTCAGTTGGAAATAGGCCTGGGACTCCCCGAACAGCCCCCTGATTCAACTGTTGGAATACTCCAGCAAGCGCCGGACCTACAGACATTCCAACCAGGTTGAGAAGCAGGGTCATTCCTAGGGCAATTCCGGTCACTTGCATCGGCACTGAAAGGAGTATTACGTTAAATGCGCCAGTAATTGAAAGCGAAAGCCCTGCTGCAAGTATTGAGAGTCCAATTGAAACCATGCTTTCGGTCGAATGGAACATGAAAAGGATAAAGAATCCGACCGCGCTGATTACAGTGCCAATCAGTGTAAGTTTGGTGTTTTTGACTCTATTCAGAATAAAGCCTGACGTGATTGTCCCAATCAGCAACACAATCATGAAGGGCAGCTGAACGCCGGCGACGGCCACGGCATCACCTCCGAATCCTAGGGGCTCTGGGCTTCTTACCATGACGGGGATTGTCAGGTATACCATGAAAATGGACATGGAGACTAGCATGAGAATGATGGTCGGAGGAAGGAACCTTTTGCTAGTCATTAACTTGAAATCAAGCAAAGGTGAATGTACCCTCTTTTCAATGACGATAAATGCTGCAAGCGATACTCCTGATGCTACAAAGAGGCTTGCAACGTGATATCCTGTGCTGGAGCTGTTGCTGCTTTCCAGAAGGGTGATGCCGGCAAGAAATGAAATTATTGTAGCCGCAAGGAGAAGTGTTCCCTTTATGTCAATCGTCCGGTCATTCGGTAGATTGCCATTGCCTGCATCCATTGCTACTGCTGGGCTCTGGACATGCACAAACCTCACTATTATTATCCAGAGTGCGATTGCGGCAGGAAGTATGGCCAAGAATGTCGCCTGCCAGCCAAAGTTTTGGATTATGGCTGCACCACCCACCAGACCGACAACTGCGCCACCAGAAAATGTAGAGGTAAATATCGTCTGGCCTATTGCAAGCTTTTTCTCCGGGAGGACTTCTCTGATGATTCCAAAAGCAATAGGGAACATAGCCATTCCAACACCCTGTGCCACCCTTGCTGCAAGCATGAATTCGATATCAGTGGCAAATCGTCCTGCCATAATGCCTACTGCGTAAATCGCCATCACTATGAGTAGTATCTTTTTCTTCCCATAGATGTCAGAAAGCTTCCCTCCAATAGGCGTCATGACTGCAGCAGCAATTAAGTAAGCCGAAAGAAGCCATGACGAAGTGCTGTAGGAGATATTGAAATCGCGAATGAAATCTGGAATGGCTGGTAGTATCATTGTCTCGTCAAACATAACGATCAGGCCCAAACAACTCAGGATTATGAGCGTTCTCCATCCGGAACGATTCACATCTTGTTTTTGTATGCTAGCCATTTGATTATCAACACAACCTATTATTTTGAGTTAGGTCCGAAATTACATGAACAGATTGCTGCAGCAATACATGGTGTAAGAAATCCATAGGATCTTTTGTTAGATGCTGCACCTAATAAATTCCACAGTATTCGTTTGCTTACCAAGTCAGCATGATCGTTCAAACTAAGTGTTATCCTACTATTATGTCCGGCTGCATCTACATCACGGTTCTTTTTCGGTGCTTGGTAAATAAAGAGCTTGAGATAATTTCCAGTCTCCGCTTCTATTTCCATAGAGGATTCAGTTTTATTCATTTAGGTGGCCATATCACGGATAAAATAAAAGGCGTTACTCCCCTTGGGGAGGCTTATTAATTAGTAATACACAATGACATTGCATCTTATATGCAACCTTACACGCACATGTGATTGTGGGTGTATAGGATGTGCAATCAATTGCAACAAGCGCTCACAGGGATCAACAATAAGGCCTTTGTTAGCTTTCTTAAGGTGCTTGAAGGACATTCTAGATTGATGGTATGCAACGAGACCGGGGTCCAAGTCAACCAGCTGCTGATTATCAAGCGCCAAGGGCTTCGAGTTGATTACATGTACTTTTTGCAAAGGATTAAAAGATGGTCATCAAAGCAATAGACTTAGTAGTATGTCATGTTTTGAATGAACATTTTGTGTCTCTCAATGCTTTGTGTGATATCGAAGCTCATCTTCTCCTTTTGAAGTCAACGAATAGCAATTTCCATTTGGAACTGAGTTTACTTTTTTAATATAGCCACTTCCAAGCAGTGTATAAAGCCACAGCTTGAGAGAATTCTTATCTAGCAGTGCCTGCTGGTGATCTAGACTTTGTGTGTCTATTGTGCTTATAGTTCCACAGCCTCTCTTCAGCTCTGCCATAATCTGCAACGCAATCCCAAAATCTCTCGGATGCTTGACTTTGCAGATAAATCTCTGTCTCATAGGCACGAAATCATGTTTAGACTATATTACCATGTGCCTTTGATTTCATATTGATCTATATAGTGAGTATATAATTTTCTCCAGCTACTATCACAACTGCAAGACTCTTGTTTGGTGCCTCATTAATTATAGCCTTCAATAGAAGAAAACTAGACACATCAAGCATTGATCTACAATCACAGTATATTTGACACTGTTCAATCTTGGGGACATTTCCATAGCCCGTTAATTTAGGGCGATAGAGTGGTAAGTTAGGGACATCTCTAACTGTTAATTTAGGGATGTGATAGAGGATTCTGTTCAATCTTCATGTTGTCCAAAGACTGTTAACTGTCGGATGGTGTCATTTCGGGACGCTGGTTTTAGTAGGTGCAGTTGGTGCATGAGTAAAGAAAGAATCGAGGTTTTGAATTTCAGGCTTGTGGCCAGTTAACTCATAGATTTCGGAACGACCTTTAATACCAACTACTTTTGTCAGCTCGATTTTCTTAAAGATGTCAAATGCAGCTTTTGATGGTTGTCTATTATTCCACAAGCCTGCGGCTCCATATCTTCAACATTAATCCCGACTCTGTTATCCCTTTGATCTTGCTACCCGATCATACCTCTCTATCGTTCGATCGGTAAAGGTTTGCCTATTATTATGGTAAATCGGTTTCGAGGAAATTTAGATACATGGGTGGGATCCAGCCCTCCTAGATGCTCTGGCTTCAAAGTTCAATATCATAACTATTGACTAGAGCGGCATTGGATTGTCAACTAGAGCATGCGCAACCGACATTTTATCAATGGTAAGAGATGTCAAAGACGTTGCTGAATTAGTGAGTTTGAGTAAGAGGCAGATAAAATATGTTACTTTTTAACTTAATGCTTATTGTAAAAAATTCCTAACAGTTGCCAATCATCAGTCTTTTGCGTCTCAGCAGCAATTCATCCTTTGCCAAACGTAGCCCTATCAAACCTGTAAATACCGCCATAGTCGTGAGCCCTGCTACAGCGTACCATTCCATTATGAGACTCGAACCTCCATCGAAGCCAACCACCTCTTGCTGATCCACCATACAGATTCCGTTACAATCAGTGCAGGAACAAATCCTGTTAGCACATTCCAACCGATCGATCCCCACATTGTTTTCATTCGAAGAGTTATAACAGCAAATAGAAGATTAACTCTGCTCATATGTATTTTGTAATTATCAGCTTTAGATTCTAATAATTAAAACATGCGAACACTATCATGAATGGTTTTGAATAGTTGAACATGAGTATGATAGCCCATAACCGCTTGTTATTAGATGTAGTTAGGTAGTCATATCTTTGCCAGTAAATGAATATGTTGTACGCAGAAATTGACAAAAAATAAATCTGCATTTTAAGTTTAGTCTCTGTTACATTTTCAAAAATTTGGAAACGGCTCAGAGCTAGAAAGCAGTCATCATTACCGTTTCCATAATAACAGCGTGTCTTTTATTATATCAACCTAGCAGATAAACGTTAAGAACTAGGCTGGCAAGTTTACTCATACCAATTGATAAAGAAGAATTCCGATGTTGCAAAAGCTATGCGCGACCTTGGATTTCTCACAGAAATGATAGAAGAGGATCCTAATGTACAATTTCGAGCTCGTGCCTACTATAGAGCTGCAGACACAATCGCAAGCCTTCAAGAAAATGTTACCGATATATATGTCAGGTATGGAGTGGATGGGCTACTAGAGATCCCATCAGTTGGTAAGGCAATTGCGTCAAAGATAGAAGAATACCTCAAGAGGGGCAAGATTCAGCAACTTGAAGAACTAAAGTCAAAGGTGCCTATCGATATAGACGAGCTGTATGGCATAGAAGGCATAGGCCCAAAGACAATGAAGATGTTCTATGACAAGCTGCAGATAAGGACGCTAGCTGATCTAGAAAAAGCCGCCACTGAAGGTAAATTGAAGACATTACCGGGCTTTACGAAGAAAAAAGAACAAGATATCTTTAAGAAGATTGAGTTTTTCAAGAGGGGCAAGGGCCGCCTCATAATTGGCGAGGTCTACCCCCTTGTGAAGCAGATCGAGAAGAGACTTCAACATATTACAGGCGTCAAAAATGCAATTGCAGCTGGTTCTATTCGCCGCATGAAAGAGACTATTGGCGATATTGACTATCTAGTGACAGCCAACGACCCGAAGCAAGTGATAGATTTTTTTGTCAAAATGCCAGAGGTAGAAGAGATTCTTGGCATGGGTCAGGCCAAGGCATTTGTGAAGCTTGCCAGCGGTATCGATGCTGACCTACTAGTAGTGCCTGAAGAAAGCTGGGGTGCAGCTCTTCAGTATTTTACGGGAAGCAAAGAACATTCTGTTCAATTGCGCAAGATAGCGATATCAAAAGGCCTTCGGCTGAATGAGTGGGGTGTTTTCAAAAGGGACAGGCGCATTGCAGGAGCAACAGAAGAGGAAGTATACAATACTCTAGGCATACAGTGGATCCCACCAGAGATGCGAGAAAACACCGGCGAGATAGAGCTTGGAAAGCAAGACAAGGTACCTCAACTAGTTGAATATGGAAGCCTAAAAGGAGACCTGCAGGTACATAGCGAAAACAGTGACGGGACCGCAACCATAGAAGAGATGGCCCGCAGTGCTAAGGCATTTGGTCTTGATTATATTGCAATCACGGACCATACAAAGAGCCTGGCGCTCGCCGGTGGCCTTGAAGAACAGGAACTTTTGGAGCAGGCAGACAAGATATCACAACTCAATGACACACTAATAGAAGAGTTTCATATACTCTCCTCAGCGGAGGTCAACATCATGAAGGATGGCTCGCTTGACATTTCAAATACTGTCCTTGACAAACTCGATGTTGTAGGCGCTGCAATACACTCGCATTTTAATCTGCCAATTGAAACGCAAACAGAGCGGCTGATAAAAGCTGCCAAAAACCCAAACGTCGATATTCTGTTTCATCCTACTGGCAGGCTCATAAACAAGCGTGCGGGCTACCTTATAGATATTGAGAAAGTAATTGAGGTTGCAAAGGACACTAACACAGTTCTTGAAATTGATGCACACTATGATAGGCTCGACCTAAAAGACGAATATGTGAGAATGGCAGTACGAGATGGGGTCAAGTTGGTCATTGACTCTGATGCTCATCATCCTATTCATTACTCCTTTCTTACATTTGGTATAGCGCAGGCAAGACGTGGCTGGGCCATACAATCAGACATCCTTAATACACTGCAGGTAGACAAGTTACTCAAAGCATTAAAGTAAATCATATATCATGTATGTAGAGATACTTTATCCCTGTGCGCACGACATTTGAACAGGATAACTTAAAAGCAAGGAAAATATATCTTGCTGTCTTTTACTTTTGTGCCTTTGTTATGGCATCGATAACCTTCTATGCCATCTACGTGAGCCTTGAAGAGTACTTGCATACAGGTAGAGTCATTATAGGCGAGGTGTTGGTAGAAACGGAATTTCCATTCAAAGGGATAGCCAAGCTCACCACCTATTTGATGATAGTATCTGTGGTTGGATGGTATTGTGTGGTCAAATTGGGTGGCGATAAGGTAAAAGGTATTCCCCAGTGGCTCAAATCTATTCTGCAGCTAATAGTACTTGTCGTGGCAGTTGTGTCGCTCTATGAATTTGTATACAACTTTATCGTATGGGACTCACTGATTACTTCAGATGTATTAAGAGGAGTAATGAGATTTGATGATCTTAGTGTAGAATACCCAAATCCGAAAACTCCTTGGAACTTAGTATTTGCGACCAAAATGTCCCTTGCTGCATTCTTGATCTCAGCTCACGGCTTTTACACAATGTCCAAGCCTGGAAAAAAGTCAGAATAGCCATCTTCTGGATTAGGCCTTGATTAAGTTCTGTTTAGACACTGCTTAAGCGTGCGGAGCCTTTGTTAGATATACATTACATCAGCTATTCTATCTCTCTTGATACAATTCCATAGATTGATTGTCCATCAATTATACTTAGAATGTCTCGTTGTCCTGTATCTGCAATCCTTGTTTCATCAATATCAATACCTTCTATGGCAAGAATTTGACCCCTAATTGATATTGTCATTGGAACATTATCTATGACGGGCGTGTTGCCATCGATATAGATATGAGTCATTAAATTAGAGCTAACAGGAGGAATGGATCCGGTTGCCGTGGTGGTATTACTAGCAGTCGCATTTCCACCACTAGCAGTCGCATTTCCACCACTCTCCGCCAGTTGAAATCTATGAGGCGTAGTCTCTTCAATGGTAATATTGTGGAATGCTGCTCCATTGATTGCTGTTCCGTCGATTGCTGCTAGATCCATTTCGGCTACGAATCGATTAACAAGGCTTTCGTTTGCAAATATTCTCCATCGCCCATTCACAATGTAACTACTACCATTCTCAGTAGGAATACCTCCACCCTGCACAGGCAAACTGCTGCCTATAAATCCACGCAGTAGAAATGTCGATGCGCTAGCGGGTATAGCCGCTTCTTCGCCTCCTCCCCCAACTTCCTCTCCCCCATCAGGAGGAGGAGGAGAAGGAGGAGGAGTCAATTGTCCAAAGGCTTCTTGTATGATTGTTCCCCCGTATCCAAGGCTTGCTGGCAACAATAAAAGAACACCCAAGCTTATGGTGGCAGCAATTGCTGCCTTGCGTTTATTATCTCCTAAAAAAGCAAATTGATCTGTCATCATCGTTATGGCAGTTGTAGAATCGCTTGTTTTGATTTATACTTTACTGGTAGCGCACAATCCATTTCATGCATCGTCTGTCTATAAGTTAATAGGTAAACAAATATGTCTAAAACCTTGAGATGGAAAAACCAGATTGCAATATTTGTCAAGTAGAGTTCTTCGATATGAACCCGATAAGATACTATACAAAAAAATAAATGTTGCGATATTAAAAAGGTTGGGAACAGAAAGAAACGATGGCGATCCACTTAGCTAGGCGAGGTCTGTACAGATAGGCGCTCTCGCCGAATATACATATAACAGCATAACTGTCTAACTTGTTCTTGTTTGTTTCTGAGTGACTAAATGAGTGGAATTACCGG
>DATMWK010000081.1:0-5983 GCA_035562555.1 Nitrososphaera sp.
CTTTAACAACTTGAGCGTGTAGAAGATTGGCTCCGCCTCCCTTAGCATTAGTAATCCTGGCACATAAGGATACTTCACAATAGTTTGCACATCGACTGATTCGATAAGCTTCTGCATATTTCTGTCCATGATAACTGCAGAGCAATAGGCAGCAGTGTTGCTATTGCTGCTGCTGCTGCTGCTGCTGTAGGCAATGTCAACTCCGCAAATACTAC
This sequence comes from Nitrososphaera sp., assembly GCA_035562555.1. GTDB lineage: Archaea > Thermoproteota > Nitrososphaeria > Nitrososphaerales > Nitrososphaeraceae > Nitrososphaera. Next base: position 216 of record DATMWK010000081.1, read on the forward strand.
TTATGTTGTCAAAGTCATCCTTGGCCGCTACTACCTTTTTTGCAATATTTTTTTGGAGCCTGACTGCATCGGCGTATGTCAAAGTGCAGAAATATCATCCACAAGATGGACATTTAGCATTGCAGCTTTAGTGGCCCTTTTCATGAAGTCGTCAGGAGCTATAACCACTATTTTCTCAAACTTGTCTGCAAACGACTTTAGTGATTCTATAAATGTTGGATAGTCTTCCAGTCTGTGGCCCGACCTTATGGCAAGGTTATGTGATGCCGGAAAAATATCCGATATTTCTGCTGGAATAATGCCAAGGAAAGGACTGTAGCTGCAGATCTGTGCATCGGGGAATTTTTTTACAATATTTTTGTAAGTTATAGTGGAATATAATGGGTGGACTTCGTCTTCAGGACATACAATTAGCTTTTTCTTCTTCTTCTTGGACGATTGAAATGTTGCAACTGTCCTCCTGAATCTTTTGGCCTCAGGCCTATGTTGGTCTATAGGATCATAAAAAAAGATAGCCTTATCTTTGAAAAGCGGTGTGCCTTCCTCAAGCATTTCGACATCCTTGAAGATCTGTGCTGCTTCCATTAGTTTTGGATGTGCTCGCGCTTTCTGCATAACATATTCCCAAAGCCGGCCATCCATTATCGCTTGCTTGACAGCTTCTACCTCCGCCTTGAGGATATAGAGATTGTGTTTTGCAATTTCAACGGTCCGCTTATCCATTTCCATCTTCTGCAATTCCTGTACTGTATGCGATGAGCAAACTGGGCATTGGCACGACAGGTAAGCCAATTCATCGAGTCTAACTGTTCCATTTGTGGTCATGTATCTATTGTCCTTCGCATACAGCATGTACGAAGCAGAATCAAAAGTGTCGCAGCCAAGTGCAATTGCAAGGGGAATAGTGAGCGGATGACCGGCTCCAAAGAGGTGAATGGGTTTTGCAGGGATTACTCTTTTTGCAGATACTATCATACGTGCAAGCATAGCAAACTCGTATGCTTCCATCAGTTCAACAGGACTGCCAAGCGCCATCATCGCAAAACCCATTTTGTCAAGCGCTCTTGCAGAATATTGAACTAGATCAAAGTGCTCGGCTCCCTGCACAGGCGCGACCCATATTGCGCTTGTGCTACCTCCTATTATGCGCAAGCTCTCTAAAGCATTCCTTAGTGTAATCTCAACATATTCTTTTGCCTTTTCATATCCAAGCCCATAGCCTGTGGGCCTATCAAGTGGGATAGGTATGTCGCTTTTGATATCATCTTCAAACTGGGCCATCATCGCCGGCTCAACTTCGACGGAGCCATACTCAAGTACTTGATAACCGCCTGAGTCGGTCATAACGGCCCCATCATAACTAATGATATCATGTATTCCTCTCTTTCGTGCCTCGTCACCATAATGACGAAGGGTGATGTAAGCATTTGTAATTACAAGATCAAAGCCCATCCTTTTCAAAAATTTTGTGCTGACCGTCTGCCTTACCGGGTGCACGACCGGCACAAAGGCTGGTGTTTCAACAACACCATGTAGCGTCTGAAGCCTTCCTATGCGAGCTGCTAGATCTGAGTGCCAGACCTCAAACACAACTATTTTCTTGTCTCCCTAGTGAATTCGTCATAGATGGCTTTTACCCTGTCAGCAGCAAGCCCAGAACCTTCCTCGATGCCAGCTTGTGTTACCTTGATCTTGTCCATGACAATTATTGCACCAACATCTTCTCGTATTTTGACAAGACCGGGGAAAACTCTTGAGAGTCTTTCTGCAAGCGCCTTAAAGTCAAATGGTTTTTCCATCAATCTTACTTCCTTGACAAAAGAGCCGTTGATAATCACTTTCAAGATCCCATGTCCTTCAACGTTATCGAGCACAACATCAAGCCTTTCATCTATTCCCACTAGTGTGCCTCCGTAAATTTTTTGATCCGAAGTTTCCACCGAAACCTTTTTTCCAAGGAACTGGAGCGCCTCCTCTCCAAATTTGCGTGTTACAACTGCAGCCATGCTAATCGGTATCGTCGAGTAATATATATACGAATTTTTGTAACATATCTCTGCCGAATAGACCCTCCAACGTAGTCTCTCTTGTGCTCTGCGTGATATTGATATACATATGCCTCTTGTTATAGTAGTAATAGTAATAGTTTTGCCTAATCTCTGTATCTACTCATTTTTACATTAGCGTTTCTGACAAGAATATACCTTTGATCTACTTGCTTTGCTCATTGGAAATTACCCCTACGATAAGATAGGCCATTAGTATTTGAAAAATCTCCGCATATCTCCCTTTTCTGATACAAGGATAAGCCAGTCTATCCCTAGAAGTTTTGGTTTTGATTTTGGTTTTTTTTGCAGTGCAGCTAATATTTCGTCTGCAGTCTCTTTTGGGCTCTTGCCTGTAGTATCAAATTCGGCAACTTTACGCTTGCCAAAGGTTTTCAGCGAATCATAGAGTGATGTACCTAAGATCTCGCTTGCAACATTCTCTCTGACTTTGTCAACACTGTAGCCCCTCTTTTTAAGAGTCTTCTCTAATTCATACGGTGACCTGCGCAGCACAGCTACTAAGCTGATGCCGGCAGGTTTTAACACATAGGGAGCAAGATGTCCCACTAAGACTAAATCTCTTTTTGTCTTGAGCAGTTTCTCAAGCAGCCCTAATAGCTTTTTGACATTAACATCAAACCCGAGATCAGTATTCTTTCCCGTAGCATTGTTGTCAATTGCAACGTTGTTGATATCAATTATCTCTAGATCTATCGTTTCTGCGATTATATTAGCGCTTGTGTGTTTGCCAACACCAGGACTGCCGGTTATAACAAATCTGAGCTTCTTCAATTAGCATTTTTAATATGCAACACATTATTTATTCATGGATGCAATAACAATAGACATGCGCATGTGTGAGTCCTGCAGTAGGGTCAGATTCTATTCACTCAACTTTCTGTTCTCAAAAACGATATGCAATGAATGCTATCTAAAGATGAAGGAAAAGCAGAGCAAGCGCTAGCTCTGTACGCTGCCGCATTTTGTGCAGAATTTTGCATTGACCTTAAGCTTGTTGCCGCAGCTGATGCAAAATTTAGTTTCAGGCTCAAGGGTACCCCTATCAAGTGGCGTTAGTTGGGAAGGAGACATCACTTCGGTGGGCGCGGCTGACTTGACTCCTCCCTTGTACATATCTGTGACCGCACCGCTAGGCTTGAACGAATCATCAATGTCTGGCACTAACTCTTGCTCTTTTGTCCTACCTCTTTCTTCAAGGTAGAGCATGAGGCGCGGCTCCCGTTCACCATTTGGAAGGTTGACCTGCTCGCCAAGCCAAATTGCGAATTTTCTCAGCGTCATATCGGGAGTAGAAAAGGTGAGTGAGTGAGTCGACATGTATTCCTCAGTGGCGGCCCTGCCATTGAACACCTTTGCCATTATTAATGAATGCCTGAATGTAGCTATATTAATTATTGCGACCTACCGCACCTGCTGCAGAACTTGGCATGCGCTGGTATCGATGCATTGCAGGCAATACAGTTCTTTGTTGTTGTTGAGCTTGCTCGCGGTTTTGGTAGCTCGATATCAACAGGCCTGAATGTAGGCTCCTGCTGCGGTGAAGGAAGTGTATATTCATTGCCGCTTGCGGCAGCGGGCCCTACTGTACCGCCGGTGCCTACAAATCCTCCTATGCCAAAGCCTGCCTGCGGGGTTGATGGAGATGATGAAGTTCCCCCTGTGGGACTTTTTATGGCTGTGCCCTTCTCCATGGCATTTTTGATTTCAAGTATCACACGAACAGCAAGGAAGTTCAGTGCAGAGGTTGAGACAAGATACTCGCCTATCTTGATAAAGAACTCCTTGTCTCCCATCTTACCTTGCTTGTAGAGCTGGTTTGCGTCGATAAATGATTCGTACAAATTCTGAGTGTCATTGATTAGCTGTTTAAGCTTCTCAGTTAACCCTCCTAAAGTGTCGACGCCAAAAGACATAAAAAAATAGAGAGTAAGCGGGCTTAAAAACGGTGTGCCTGCTAATAGTAGTTGTTGCTGCCGCCGTATCCACGGCTGTAACCATAGCGACTCCGCCTTCTGTCACGACCATATCCAGTCTGGCTCCCGCTACGCCTATAGCCACCGGAACTTCTTCCACCGTCGCCACTGCCATAACGCCGTTGGCCACCACCACTACGCTCATTGCGGTAGCCGTTTCTGCTGCCATAGCCGCCGCCGCGCCACCGGTATCCACCGCCGCCGCCGCGGCCAAATGATGCTTGCCGCTGCGCTATTACCGGCACGACAATTCCAAGTTCATCATTTAGCTTGCGGATAGGAAACTTTGTCTGCGCAAGTATTCGCCCAAAGTCGGAGATCCTGTCGTTTGAGACAAGTGAGATTGCCTTGCCCTCTCCACCAGCTCTTGCAGTCCTTCCAATCCTATGGAAATAGACATTTGGGTCATCTGGTACATCATAATTGATTACATTTCCAATAGCTGGGACATCGATTCCTCTTGCCGCTATATCTGTTGCAACAAGTATGTCTTCAGTTCCTCTCTTGAACTTGTGCATAGCATAGTCCCTCTGTTTTTGTGAAAGATCGCCATGAATAGTGACTGCGTTAAAACCCTCTTGTCTTAGCTTGTAGGCAACTCTGTCTGCTCTTTGTTTTGTAGCAGCAAACACTATGGTCTGAGATTTGGAATTCTGGTTACGCCGAATGAAGTCCATCAGGTGCCTAAATTTTTCGCGCTCTTCTACTACCAGATAGGATTGGTCGATGGTTTCAAGCGTGATTTCTTCTTCATTAAGTCTCACATGCTCAATCTTGTTCTGTCTCATGTATTCGTCTGCCAGCCTCAAGATCTCCGGCGGCATAGTTGCAGAGAAAAGACATGTTTGCCTGTCTTCGTTGACGTAGAACAGGATGAACTTGATGTCATCAATAAATCCCATATCGAGCATCCTATCCGCTTCATCGAGCACTACGAACCTGACATCATCTAAGATTATAGAGCCTTGCTTGATATGGTCAATAAGCCTGCCAGGCGTCGCAACTATTATTTGCACACCTCGCCTCAGTTTGTCAAGCTGTAGGTTGATGCTTTGGCCGCCGTAAATTGTGACTGACTTTATCCCCGTGTACTTTGCGAACCGGTTGATCTCATCTGTCACCTGCACCGCAAGTTCTCTTGTCGGAGCAAGTATCAGGACCTGTACTGGCCCACCTGGCTTAATCCGTTGCAATATAGGTAGACCAAAGGCCGCTGTTTTGCCAGTTCCTGTGTGCGCCTGTCCCACGACATCTTTACCCTGCAAAATAAGAGGTATAGCTGTCTCTTGTATAGGGAATGGCGTCTTAAATTCATTTTCTGCGAGTGCTTTTGTTAATTGTGCACTCAAACCCAATTCTTCGAAGGTTTTTGCCATTTTCCATTCACTTTTTGTATATATTTTTCTTTTATATCCACAAAAGCCACGGAAGATATGAAAAGTCATATTCTGATCAAACTTGACAAATCCGCCGTACAGAAACTTTTGTCTTGCTTTGTTTAGGCAAGACAATGATATAAGGCATACGGTATAATCATATTCAGTTTAAATTTCAAGCACTCATAATGAGCGTAGTAGTAATACATGCCTGATCCAGATGCTAAGCGCGTGCTTTGGTTCCTTTTTGCTGGCTCACGTGGGGGTGAGAATAGAATAAGAATAATCGATTTTCTGAAGAAGAGACCTTACAACATCAACCAGCTTGCCGAAGCCCTTGGAGTTGACTA
>DATMWK010000082.1:0-43173 GCA_035562555.1 Nitrososphaera sp.
CAATAATCAAGACACTTAGGAAGAATGCGGATGAAGCTGAAGAGCTAGAAGATATGGCAACAAATGACTTTTTCTTACAAGCAGTAGAAAATCACGAAAAGATGGCGTGGATGTTAAGAGCACATCTGGAAGGCAGAGACAGAATTTAGAATCTTCTCTCTCTTCTATTTTTGATGACAGATTACCGAGTCAAATTACTTGGTTATTATTCATGAGGACTAACTCAAGCCTCTCCCAGAGATTTTCAGCCGTGTCCTCAGAGCTACAATGCTAGGAAAAAAACTGATGGGGAGATCGGCAGGTTAACGCCTGATTTGATAAGTAAGGGAGGCGTGTAATGCCGCCTTCTAGATATTAGCGTATAATAGACCTTAGCTTCAAAGTTAGCAGCAAGGTTCGATTAACCCAGCTAGATATCTACGTAGTAGAAACAAATAGACGAGACCAACTGCTCTAGCTCTAGAATAACCTCTCATAACCTTTTTCGATTCTTCAACTAGATGCTGCAAGTGTCTTCTTCCTTTTTCCTTTTGCCGGACGGCGCTCGGAATTTGCCAGAGTGTCCTTGATGGCTGTCAGTAGCGTTTCTTCATCCCATGAGTCATCGTAACGTATGCCGTTAACATAAAAAGTTGGGGTCCCATTCACTCCGCTACGTATTCCACTCATAAAGTCCTCACGCACACGGCCAGCATGAACATGCTTGGCCATTTCATCATCAAACCTTGTAACATCCAGTCCTAATGCTGATGCATATTGCCTCAAATGCTTATCATCAAGTTTCTGCTGATGCTCATATAGGTAGTCGTGCATCTCCCAAAATTTATTTTGTGATTCGGCACTCTCTGCGACTTCCGCTGAATGCTGGGCATGAGGATGCACTTGTGTAACAGGAAAATTCCGAAATACGAAACGAAGCTTGTCTCCAAGGCGCTCTTGTATATTTTTGATGATAGGGTAGGCTTGTCCACAATAGGGACATTCATAATCGCCATATTCAACTAAAGTGACAGGTGCTGTAGCCGGCCCCTGAGCGTGATCACGCTGGCTAACAGGCAGAGTCAACTTTGCGGTTCCAGCATTTGCGGTCTTCCCCCTCATTTTACTTTCCCTATTTCTCCTTCTTTTTGCTTAATGATTCAAGGGCCTCCAGAACGCCATTTGCGCCGGGGTTTACGCCAAGTGGAGAAACATAGCTCCAGCGAATGATTCCGTCACCATCGAGGACAAAGAGTGCTCGCTCAGCCGTGCCATCTTCCTCGCGATATACGCCATATTGCCTTGCTACTGATCCCTTTGGATGGAAATCAGACAGCAATGGAAATTTCAAATTTCTGGCTCGGGAGAATGCTATATGAGACCAGACGTTATCTTCTGAAATACCTAGAAGTTGAGCATTAAAGCGGTTAAATTCTGGCAGTATTTCATTAAACAAAGCCATCTCATCTCCGCAGACTGGGCTAAAATCTGCAGGATAGAAAACAAGCACTACAGGCCTATTGCGAAACTCGCCAAGAGAGACGGTCTGATCAGGCGTACTCTTGAGTGCAAAATCTGGTGCTGGAGTGCCTGCAGGAAGAGGTGCTGATGAGGATGAGGATGAGGATGAGGATGATGATGTTTGTGTCTTAGCAACTGATTTCTGTGTATGACTTCTTTTATTTCCTTTGTTCTTGTTGTGCATATCTTATGCTTCTCTCTCAATATAGAGCAAAGCTATAAGCTTTAATAAACTTGCACAGCCAGACAGTCTCTGCTTTCAGTTTCAGCTAACGGTTTTGCTAAGCTTTTTCATGTCCCATGTTTATTCCTCTGATTCTTCCTCTTCATCACCTTCATCTAATTCATCTTGCTTTGCGTCTTCTATATCATGAGTTTCCTCTTTCATTTCTTCTCTTTCGGCCTCTTCTTTGCTATCCATACTAACTCAACATATTCTTTCTCTCATATCATATTAATAACAAGTCGTTCCATATGACATGATTAACGCATTTTCAAATTACTGTATAATCTCTCGGGTAATCAAGTGCCTTACCCGCCTCATCAAGTGGAAACATCCTGTCAATATTCACATGTATTTTGTTTTGATCGACCCACTGTGCCAATCTTGTAAGTCGTTCTCTGTTTACTTGAGTAAATTGGAATATAGCTTTTACACCAAAACGATCCATAAGCTCTTGGTTAGGCCGCTCTAGCATAGATATGATAATGCCACTCCCTCCTCTTAACAAGTTTGCTGAAAGTGTCATAATCCTAGGAATTCCAAATGTCGCCCAATATTGTATAGGTCGCATGTTTGTTTCTGCTAAGCAATATTACTGTTGCTGGTGTTATATCAATTTCATAGGCTAAGCATTTCAGATACATTAGTTCGGCCGTAACTACTTGATATGATGTGCCTTACCGACTTGGTGCGCAAAGACTACCAGGTTTATTAGCTAATTCGCAGTATTTACAATCAACAGCATGAGCGACAACATAACCTCCGTACGGAGTGATTTCAATATTCATTCAGCAACAAGAATCGGTTATGTCAGTCTAAATGTTTCCAATATCGATAGGTCGCTTGACCTCTACGAAAAAGTCCTTGGGTTCAAGAAAGTGGGCAGGTCATCCAATGAAAGGGCACTTCTTTCTGTAGATGGACATCCATCCAATCTTGTAGAACTTTTGCAAACAGAGGAAGTAGGGGCGGGCTCCAAGGTTCGCATGTCTGAGACCAGGCGGGCAGGACTGTATCATTTTGCAATATTACTTCCAGAGAGAAAATACCTGGCAGACATGCTTCAAAACTTGAGCGAAAGGCGTGACGAGATACGGTTTGATGGCTTGGCCGACCATCTGGTGTCTGAGTCGATCTATATTCGCGATTCCGACAGCATTGGTATAGAAATCTATTGTGACAGGCCGTCTTTACAATGGGAATGGGACGGGAGCAAGGTGAGGATGGCCACAGATAGGCTGGATACAGAAGACCTGTTAAGAGAATCTACAGCCTCAGGGTGGAAAGCGATGCCTGCCAAGACAGTCATAGGGCACGTTCACCTCCATGTTCGTAACCTTGCAAAGGCTAGGAGGTTTTATCGCGAGATTCTTGGGCTGAACTTCACGGCAACTTACCCTGGAGCTTACTTTTTTGCAGCAGGTAAATATCACCACCATATCGCAACAAATATCTGGCTTGGAGCCAGCATTCAGCCAGCTTCATCAGAACATGTTGGATTGAACCATTTTGGCATCAAACTTCCGAACATGGAACACTATGACCGGACAGCAGAACGGATCACGCAATACAAGATCGAGACATCACAATACGCACAATCGAATGGATCATCAAAGTCCGTTTTCTTGCATGACATGGACTGCATAACTATTCGACTCTATACCAGATAACGAAATCTATTATGAGAAAATAACTGTTTAAGTTAAGTCAGTAGATGTAATATACCAGAATATTCAACTATTAAGGACCTTAACTCAATGGCTGGCAAACACCCTCCATTCGACCAAGCAAAAACTAATATGATCTTGAGGAGGATGCGGGTTGTGAATTTAATATGGTCATCATGTTGTATATGCACACATAGGGCTTGAGATCAGAGCTAAAGATGCGGTACAAGCAGCCACCGCATATTGTTGCAGGCATTTGATAAATCCACTGCAGCCCTTCTTCTTTCTGCTATGTTTTTAGGCTTTGTCCGGAGTCTGCTGCACAGCGTGGACACCACCACACTCCATTCCATCTCATGCTTCAGGCAAGTTTCATTTAGAAAAGCAGATCTATTAGCACAGGTCCAATGACTATGAGTAATGCGAGTCTTATCACGTCGGATGTCATGCAGTTCACAGGTTCCATTGGACACATCGTCACTTTTTCCGGCACGGGTAATTCTCACAAAAGGGACTGATCTCCTGTCAGTTACCAATTACTAAAGTATTCCTTTAAGTCAATAGAAGTGATATGAATGGCCATGTACATTAATTTGGCCTCATAATGCGATTATGGCAAAACGATCATCTGCAACTTATAGAGAATCTGCCTCACTATCTCCGTTTTGCTTCTGTATTTTGTGCCTTTTGCCACAAAAATGTGCTTCATTATTAAATATCATTAGAGGCACTATAAATTCTTTGGAACGTGGTGCAGAACGAAACCAAATGATACCTTTTCTCAGTATTGCTTCACGAGAATTGGAAAGGGATTTAGATGCTCTCAGGTTGGTACTAAATCAGCTCGAGAAAAGAACTCATTCTGAAAATGCCTATCGGTTCAGCGAACGAGCAGAAATGGCAGCTGGATGGTGGTTCTACGATGTTTTTGTAACGGCAGAGTTCTTACAAGGGCTTTTTCAAATCGTCTTGCCACGTGAAGAACTATCCTCTCAAGATAAAAAATCTGCTACAATCAAGCTAGTAGACATCTTTCAGGTGCAACTGAAAAAAAGTGGCTCAGATGTCCGAGTAAAGATGCATGGCGACATACCTTTTGCAGCTCCGTGGTGGGCTTGGCTTATGAGATGAAAGAAAAAGAGAGATGGCTTACTAATACGGTTGGCAAAATGAGGTGATTAATTTTGCTGAAAGGTGAAAAGATCCACAATCAAAAACTCAATTGAAGAGGAGGGAACAAAAACAAATCAAGCAATAAGAGAGATGTGATCATGGCTGTCGCACACAAGTGTTCTTATTACCGTATAGTTTCCCCTCCATCCACAACAATGGTTTGACCGCTGACAAAAGAGCAATAATCAGATGCAAGCATTAGTGCTACACCAGCAATTTCTTCAGGCTTGCCTGCCCTCCCAAGTGGGATAGAAGATACAATATCTACTCTTTGCTCAGTCGTCAATCTTTCCCAGTTTCTCTGCGTGGCAATAGTTCCAGGGGCAATAGCATTGCATCTTATTCCATATTTGCCAAATTCAGCGGCTATATGCTTTGTGATTCCCAAATTAGCGGCCTTGGCCACAGTGTAAGGCGCGCCCTTTATGTATCCACTTATTGCAGGAGTCGATGAAATGTTGATTATAACCCCACGTCTCTTTTCGACCATTAAGGGCAGCACCTTGCGACAACATCTATAGGTTCCTTCTGTGTCTACATTCAAAACCTCTTCCAAAACTTCGTCAGATATTTGATCAAAACTTACATCCCATAGATCATCTTTAATTGGATAGCCTGCATTATTTACAAGCACATCTATTCGATCAAATTTGTGAAGTATTTTGTCGACCATGCCCTCTACTTCTGTGATGGAGGTTACATCTAAGTTCAATCCCAAAGGATTTGTTCCATACTCTTTTGAAAGCTCATCTGCAACATTTTGAGCTTCAAGTTGATCCCTTCCTGTTACAACTACATTGGCCCCCTGTTCAGAATAGGTATTTGCTATTGCTCTTCCATTTCCTTTAGTGGAGCCTGTTATGATTGCAACCCTCTCGTTTAGTAGTTTCACTTAATTATCACACACACCAAGAAAGATTAGCAATCAGCAGTTATTTATGATCATCACAACATTGGCAGTGTTATATGTTGCATTCCTCTCAACCAGAAGAACCATAAAGTGGGTAAATCAAGCAATGACTAAAATGAATGATTTCGATTTCGTATCATCATAGATTGTAGCAAAAATTTAACATTTAAACCCTATAGAACTATTTAATTACGTTTTTAAGACTCTGCGCCGAAATCTAATATTTGTAGATGAATACTAACTCTTTGACTCACTTCCAAGAAGGGCGATTAAAATGACAGACGCTACGAACAACTTAAAGAGAGTATCATGGCAATCTGAGAATTGTCTATCGTGTAAATGGTTCTCACCCTCTGATCCAATAAATGCAGACATTTTAACAACTGGAAGATGTGTGCATCCTGAGCTTCAGAAATTCAATTTGATTATCTCTGGAAGAGACTGGTGTAATTTGTTTGACGAAATCTCACAAGAACAAATCGATCAAATGCAAGAGAAAGCGATGGAGAAAGAATAATAACATAATAAAAAAAATATAATAATATTCATTTTTTAGCACATGGTAGTAACCATCGTCTTCTCTCATACTTCAATCGTAATTTTTATAGAAATAATACCATACACACTCTATACCTTATTTGACACAAAGCCTCAACATTATTAGACGCGTGCCCTACGATTACTTGCTGTAGTGAAAACTGACAGTAATGAAAAGAGTCATGGAATTTTACCTTCTTCCTTTGCATTGCCAATAAGACAGGCATTTCTAATTGCCCACATGAACGGACTTCTGTGGCTTCGTAGATATCCAGCATCGATAACATTTACTGCAATGATTCCATTTGCATTCTTATTCATAGTCTTTGTAATCGGCGGAGGTCAGTATACTTACATAGCATTTGCGGGAAGCCTAGTGTCAGCTGCAGCCGGGTATGGATTAGCTACAGGCAACAATATCATAACTTGGAAAGTGGATTACAAAATGCAGGATATCTTTGTCGCTTCTCCAGTCTCCTCCTTTACCTATATGGCAGGCATTGCACTTGCTGAGCTATTATTTGGCCTACCAGCATTTGTAATCTTGGCAGCACTTGTAGTGATATTTAGCAGCAATTTTCTGTACAGCATTGCCATTGTCATTGCCACACTTTTGCTAGTATGGGCTTCCACTTCAAGCATTGGGTATTTCATATCGACTCGTGCAACTCATCCTCGCTTTGTTGAATCCTTTATTGCATTTTTGAGAATTGCAATTGTAGTAGTGCCGCCAGTATTCTACCCAGTTTTAATAATACCAACAGAAGAATTGCGCTATGTGGCTTTTGCAATTCCAACAACCCATGCATCGCTGATTTTGCAACATGGAATGGGTGTTCCTCAAACCGTAGAAGGATGGTCTCCGGAGATCGGCTTTGCTGTCATTTTTGTTTACATGATAGGGTTCGCACTGCTGGCAAAGACAAAGGCTGTATGGCGAGAAAAATAAAGCACGACATTAAAGACTGAAGCATATATACAAAGCTGATCTGCTTCTAGCCCTTCGTTTTAAGAATCTATTGTAGAGGAATCATATACTCACATCCTGGCTATTGCATAGCAGCATGACCTATGCTCTGTAAAAGAGCACTTAGCAATTGATATAGTTAGTGGTGAGGTAGGAAAATGAGGAGGATGAGCTTATCAATTTATTATCATGCTGTTGATTGGTTATTGATCAAAGCTTGATGGGATATTAAATGTAATATTGACAAAGAAATAATATCATCTATCGATTAGCTAGGTCTCTTACTTTCTGGCCGGCAGAGGCTGCGGTGGTTGAAAAAGGGCTGGATAGCATACTAGGCGACTATTCGGTGTTTGGGTAGGGATTGTAGAAAAATCATAATGGAGATATCTGATCAGAACATTGCTTTGACTTCAATGAGCCTACCTGTATTCAAATCAAATTTCTTTATGTGTTTATGTCGTGTGTTCCTTATGTGATCCATCATATCACTGTGAAAGGCGAAGGCAGTTTGGCAGTTCGAACATATCCAAATATTGTTCAAATCCTCAGGATGCATATATTTTGCCTTGCTGTAAAGCAATCAGAATTCGATTTAAGAGTTGGGAGATCATCTTATGTAGCTAACCACTATAAATGACATCACTTTCCATCATCCCACAGTCTAATACGAATCCAGAGGTGGAAGCCTTCTCAGTAGCAGCAGCTTTCCCTCACCTCTTCATTGTTGTCAAATGATTTGCTATTCTATGACTGGTCATGGACTTCCATACGTCTAGTTTTCTGTTGAGTCATTGGGGCCAAAAATCCTCTTATTTTTTCTATCAGCTGCAAAGGTACAAACGGCTTTCTTATTACAGCATCAATAGGAGTCGATGGAAAAACAGCTTCAAATTCTGGTTTGTTTACCTCAAACATGGTCATCATTACGACTTTCATTTCGGGTCGCAGATCCTTTACTTTTCTGACAAGTTGAAAACCAGTCAATGCAGGCATCCTAATATCAGATACCAAGACCTGGCAGTATTTGCAATCATTCTGAAGATGGTGTAATGCTTTAAACGGGTCTACAAAAGCATGAACTTTGAAGCCTACATGTTCCAAGCTCCTACGTATCACTGTCAAAGTATCTATCTCGTCATCAACAATTAATATGGTAATCTTTTCATTATTTTTCTTCAATAACTGTTCTTGCAACTCGTAGAGAAGATATTATAGCATACAAGTATTTAACATTGACTATTTCCCTTAGATTACTTTCGCGAAATGAAGAGGCTACGGCCGAGTTACTATTGTAAAAATATTGTTACCATAGGATCCGCCATATATGCGTCTTATAGCATATTGCGCTATTATTATGCAGACATGGACAACGATATTGAGGGAACAAAAGAAGATAGCAAAAAGGCCTCTCAAAGGGGTGACTACAATAAGAATCAACGAGCAAATGTGAGCAGAGATATAAAAAAACGCATGGACGAGGGTATTACAAAAACGAATATTGAGGGTGATCCAACGAGGTCTGATGAATAAGCGCAATGGAGTCTAGTATCAATGATGATGACGATGATGACGGCAGTGATCATGATAATAAAGATAACAGCAGTAAGTGTCCAAAATGCATATCAGGTGATATGATGGAGCATCCTTCATTCTTATCCATGCCCTTTACTTCTCCGTCAAAGACGGCGGAAAAATTAAAGACAGCGATTGAAGACCAAGATGCAAACTTCGTCTTCAGATTCGTTTCATGTAGAAAATGCGGATTTTCAGAATTCTATGTAGTCAGAGACTCTGTCAGAAAGCGGATGTGATTTTAGGAATTAAATGCATACAGTACAACAGATATCGATTCAAAGATCCTCAATTATTTTTTCTTTGTGTATCTATCGAGATTGATTATTTGAATCGCTTTATGAGTTGATACATTCATTAGCGGCATCCAGGAACACTACAGAAGGAGATAATAATAATTTTCTTTGAATAATCGCTGGAATAATAATATTGATTATTGTGGTAGTCAGGGGAGCATGGCTGTATGCAAAATACCGTTCACGCTAACTAGAAAATTGTATTACCGTCATACGCCTAATTTACCCAATGAATTAATCAGTAATAATGCACATTTGGATGGTCTTTTCACCAATTAGATAAAAAAATCCATTATTAACGGAGCTAATTTCTTATGCCTTTTTTCATATGATGCATATGACCGTTATTTGCTAGCAGTGGCAAATAGATGATTTGGATCCTTGCTGGCTAGCTATAGTCTTATCACATTCTTGGAAGCAAACCTAATGTCCTCTGGCTTGATTGTTTTTCTTCCTGCATGCAAAGATAGGTCTACTGCCTGCTTAGCAATCCTCTCTGCTACCTCTTCTAGAACCTTTCTTAGCTCATCGGCTGCGTCATCGCTAACACGTTCTGCGCCCGATTTTTTCATGACACGATACATTGCTGCAAGGCCAAACTCAGGTCCAGAAGACATAGGCAGTACCTGACCTAACTATATTAAAAGTGTACTTATACTTGTAATATAATTAGGAGCTAACCCCAACAGTTTAGGTATAACTTAAAAATGGCTACTTCAGCAGCAACAAACATAACAGGATGTGATATTTTATTAAAATAATAATTTTGCCCGCTGTAACCCATATTCCTATGCTCCTTCATGAAAAGTGTCTGTAAGGGGATCAACTCTTGGCGAAAAAAAGGGGACTGATAATTCTTGCATACTACGTCTCAAGTCTTTTCTCTTGTAATTTTACATTCTTGGCAACTCCGCGGCATAAGTAGTTTGTTCTTTGTTCTTTTGATAGCAGTAAAAACAGTCTCTCTGCAGTGAGACTTTTTTACAAATATTTATTTTATATTGCATCTCTATCAACATATACATTCATGCTCTTTGATATTCATATTCATCTCACTGACAACAAATATTCAGGCTACGTGCATCATATAATATCGAGCCTGAGTATGATGAAAATAATTGCCTGCTCTGTTACAGTTGATGTCGAAACTACAATTAGAAGTTTCAACCTATTCAATGACCATCGCAACGTGATCAAGCAATTTATTGGGATACACCCAGAAGCTTCGGATAGAGAAGATCTAGAAAGATTCAGAGAAATCTTCAGGTCTAACTTGCAATCAATAGATGGTGTAGGTGAAATTGGTCTTGACGGCACCTACAATGTGCCTATCAAGCGGCAAGAGCAAGTCTTTAATGCAATGCTTGAGCTGGCAGAGTTAACGGACAGGCCTGTATCGATTCATTCTAGAAGAATGCTCGATGCAGTATTAGAAATACTACCGTCTTACCATATCAAAAGTGCATTGTTACACTGGTTTGCAGGAAGTAAGAGACAATTGGCAAAATCCATGGATATTGGGCTGTATGTTTCGTATGGCCCTCCGCTTGTATACTCAGAAGACAAGAAGGTGCTGTTAAAAAACACAGATAGAGATCGCTTTTTGGTCGAAACTGATGGTCCTGTGCAATACTCGAGGTGCTTTGAGAACAAGCCAGCAATTTCTACATCTTGTTTGGTCAGCGTTATTGCATCAGCTGCACATACCATTAGTTTATCTTATGATGAGACAGCAGAGCTGCTGCAGAATAATTCTAAGGCCTATCTTGGATACACATAACAAAGATAAAATATCCTTGAAATTGCCCTTCCTACTACATATGAACAGAATAAAGCGCATATCTACTGAGCTATTGGAAAAATACCCAGATAAATTTGGTCTTGATTTTAATGCTAATAAGCATGTCATCAGCGAAGTAGCCATAATCAGGTCCAAGGTGCTAAGGAACGAGCTAGCCGGTTACATCACTGCGCATTTGCGAAGGCAAGCCGCACAAGAAAAGGCTTCAATGGTGTCTGCGGTAGGAGAAACTGAGGAAGAAGCTAACGAATGATAACTATAAGGCTGCTTGGTGGAGCAAAAAAAGCAGTTGGCAAACCTGCGGTCAATCTTGACCGGCCCTATGCGTCCGTCTCGGACATTTTAGACTTTTTGACAACCATTTCAGCTGAGCCCCGCCTCTTGCAAAGAAGCAATTTAATAATCACCTTAAATGATGTCGATTCTGCTTCACTTCATGGGCATAACACTGTAGTAAAAAGCGGCGATACAGTTACGATTGTCCCAGTGGTTCATGGTGGAACAGATTGAATGCTTGATGGCCATCATGTATCGATTACAGGTGTCCAAAGGATAATACAAGATCCAGGCAAACTGGTCGATATGCTACGCGCACAGCACTGCAACGTATCAATACAAGCAGTAAATGCTAACTCAGTCTATGGAGAAGAACATGTAAGAGGGGTGCTCAGAATAGTACTTGAAGCAGACAAAAGAAAAGTCATGATTACAAACAGGTGTGAAACTGAACTACTGGTACGGCTCGCAGGTACCAATCAAATTGCAGAAGCGATCAGAAGGGCCGGTTTAAAGAGGGATACCGCCGGCTGCTTTATTGCTTTTTCACAAGATAGTGAATCGATACACCAATTTGAAAGGCAGATCAGAAGCGAATTTGACTTGAACGATTTTGTGCTAAAGCCAAATGAAGATAAGAAGATTAGACTTGCAAGTATGCTAGGTCTTACCACAAAATTGGATGATAGTGAATTTCTACAATACCTTTTGGAAAAGGCAGCGATACTGATAAGATAAAATTGTCATTTACGCTTTTCAATTACCGAGCTGAAAATCTGATGCGGCCGAAGGACAGATACTCCCGTTACTCCTCCAAGCACCTGCACCAGGATAACCCAGGTAGGGTTCTCCAGATCGACTTTGTTACTGATCTGGCCCGCTATCGCCTTTACAATTTGCATTGAACCAAGTGAATTATGCCTTTTTTCAACAGTCACTCTGAAAGTGTCATTGCCTATTTTTTTAATGAGATCTCTTGTCGCGTGTATTATTGTGTCAAGCCGTGTGGGGACAACAATTTGTACTGGCAATACACGCAGAACATAACGAACCTGCCAAGGTTCTGAGGCTACAAGCTCCTTGAGTTTATCAATCACAGTGATGGGATCTAGTGAGCTCTGTACAAGTATCATTCCCTTTATCTCAATTACTTCGGACTCTGCGGTCTGGTCGCCAAATTTATCAAGCAACTCAAGAATTTCGTCTTGTGCATCTTCTTCCCTAAATCTATAAGTGGACACAATAAGGTTAAAGCTGTCCAACTAACTGCAATATCTCCCTTGATTTTATCGCGCCTTCACGCAATATTTTAGGCTTGTCTTCAACAGATACTATGGTGGATTCTACACCCTTTTCGACCGTTCCGCCGTCTAAAAGTGCATCATACCCTTCAAGCCCTGAATTAATCACTTCTTGTGCGCTTTTTAGCGCCCTCTGTCCGGATAAGTTCGCGCTAGTCCCTATAAGATATCTGCAATGACTGAGAAGCAGGAAGACACACTTGTTGGCAGGAATACGCACTGCCAAGCTAGAACTGCCAGCCATAGCCTGGGATGATATTCTGCGATCGATTATTGGAGCCACTATTGTTAGTGCGCCGGGCCAGTATCTTTTAGCAAGCATCTTGCCAGTCCTGCCAAGGGACACTATTCTTTCTGCGTCTTGTATGCTGTACGTCAGAACGGGCAATGGCTTTTTTTCACTTCTGCCTTTTATTGTAAAGATGCGTTTGACTGCCAAGTCATTGTATGGATCGCAGCCTATTCCGTAGATTGTGTCGGTTGGATAGACTACGACTCCTCCACTATTTACTACTAGCGCACAACTCGCTATCGCGTCCTCGGAGCATTTGAAAATTTTTCGCTTTCCCATTGCAGCCAGATCTTAATATTGAAGCAACATAGGTGGGACAGCTTTTTTAGTTCATCGAGCATTAGCAAGCAATAACATCCTCACAATTATCTAATCTATAAATTGTAAGAGAGTTACATATTGGAAGATGTGTTGAGGGTGGGTGTGGGTGTGTGTCAGCTACTATGTCAATATTGAATTGTTGTAACCTGCAATTAGGTCTCTTCATCTTTTTTCACCAATTTTGAAATGTGAGGTATTCGGGGCACTCCAACAGCAAACACTGTAGCCACAGCGGCCAAAAAGTAGTATTCGTAGCCTATTGCCATACCTATTGCAGCAGCATACCATATAGCGGCAGCAGTAGTTACGTTAGTAATTTTTTTGTCAATCTCACTTTTCAAGATAATGCCAGCTCCCAAGAACCCAATGCCCGATACCACCTGTGCAGCAATTCTTGAAGTAGAATTTGGATCCACTAAGGAGGACAAGAACGTAAAAATCATAGCACCTCCGATTACAAGACAATGAGTACTAATCCCGGCTGGCTTGTTCCTTGATTCTCTTTCTGCACCTATTGCAAATCCGGCTCCCAACACAATGCCAATATCGATCAAAAAGCGGATCTCATAGCCAGTTGGTATGCCTTCAAGAACCATGCTCTACTCGTATTCATGTGCTCTATTAGAATCATAAGGTTAATCGAATGTTCTATAATTTAGAATCCCACTCCTAGATGGGTATATGTAGGTTCAATCTTATATTGGCTCTCTATAGACGTCTTCTATCATGACTAATTTCTTTTGTTTCATAACCGAAGATGTGCAACACGTGAATCTTTCTTTCTGACCTTGAAGTTCAGGTATTAAGTATTGATCTTGTCATGCATCTAGATATTATTATTATTATTATTATTATTATTATTTTCTTCTGTCAATCATGTGCAGGATATTCATAGGATATTACAGCGCTGAGGATTTTAAATTCTCAAATGCCATTCAGCATCTATCATAAATTACGCTATCATTATTACTACTCTTGCTGTTATAATTTTGATAAGTCTTTCTGTCCCGGCAGCTCATTATATAGTCGCTTTCCTGTAGGCCTAATATTGGGCCTTATGGTATAGGAGCCATACAAACACATTCTCTGGTTTGAATGGCCAAATCGGAGCTATCACTTCTACCAGCTTCTATAAATGTCTCTATCAAAGTGTGTAACTTCCATTAAATGCAGTTTCACAAACATCATAATTTCTACTGCGACCTGGCCATAAGCCATTGGCCGACTTTTGGTAGTACGTTATTTTGTGAGTAAAGACTAGCAATGAGCCCCACATGACCGGTGTGAAACCTCATGAGACGCTTATCTATGCTTGAGACTACCTCATTTAGAGGAGCGCTGCACTGCGGCGACACAAGATGATCTTCGTCAGCGATAACGTTGAGTAGTGGAACCTTGATCGTTGACAAGTCTACTATCTTGTCGTTCAGCTTCATTTCATTCTTCACCAGCAGGTTCTTCTGATAGATATCTGATACCCATTGTCTGAACGTTTCCCCTGCTATTGGAGGCGTATCATACAACCATTTTTCGAGGCGCAAAAAGTTGCCGACAAACTGCTCATTATCGACATTCTGAAGAAGATTGAAGTATTTATTGATGCCCTGCTTGAATGGCTTGAGTGTCAAATATAATGCATATAATTGTTCAGATTGCAAATTTCCGATGACCTGCAGCATCTTGTTGACATCCATATTCTTTGCAAGGTTTCCAATAACTGTAAAATCGTTCTCACCGTCTATCACAGGTGCAATTACTGCAAGATTCCTTACCTTATCTTGGTGCAGCGCAGTATACATACTTGACATGGTTCCGCCCATGCAGTAGCCGTGGAGCGTCAGCTTTTCTACCTTATTCTTTTTCAGAACAGACTCAACGCAGTCATCAATATAGCAATTGACATAGTCGTCAAATGAAATGTACTTGTCTGCAGCAGTAGGCGTCTTCCAGTCTATAAGATAGACATCAAAACCTTGACTTAGCAGGCTGCGAATCCAGCTTTTATCAGGCTGGAGATCTAGCACATATGACCTGTTGACGAGTGCATAAACAACAAGTATCGGAGTCCTCGCCGTCTTACTGACCATCTGCTGATAGTGCAACAGTCTGTAAGCTCTTTTTTCAACCAGAACCTCGTTGGGAGTTTCGCCAACTCCAATGTTGCCAGCTGTGTGAAGGATATCCGTTGCCTTTTCTAGTTTGCTGTACGCTTCTAGTATTTCCTCAGCAAGTGTAGGCTCTTTTTTTATCAGTCCCTCCAGCTCGCTTTGCGGCGGTTGGACGTTTTTTTGCTCCTTCTCTTGGTCAGGTTGCAATTCTTGCTTGGTCATTCCTCGCCTCAACGCTCCTCTTCATATCCCGCACAGTTCTCTTCAGTTCCACAATATCTTTCAGTATATCGTCAACCTCGCTTCTTGTTGGAAGGTTGAGCACCTTGAAATTCTTCTCTACTATGCTCTGCATAGCCCTTAATACATTCAACTGACTGCCAAATAGCTTACCATAGACCTGAGAAAATTCCGCGGATGTAAAGAGATCAGTGAAACTGTCCTCAAAAGCTTCAATGGCAGCGCGTCGGTAATTCTCAATATCTCTTTTTGTTGCCAACTGCATTGGAGCTTGCTCTGCTGTTTTTCTTATTGCATTTGTGTAGGCTGCGCCTACAAGCGACCAGTAGTTGTCCATGTTGCTTTTGAGTTCAATCATGAGCTTACCGAGCGTGACAAAATCGTTTGCAAATGAACTAAAATCCTTTGAAAAGGCGTACATAGGACCAATTGTAGGCAGTTTCAAATTACTGCTCCACAATTCAAACATTTTATTGATTTGTTCTTGCATAAATTCTTGTGCGTTACCAGTATTATCATTTTCAACCACTATCTTTCACACAATATCTAAAAGTCGTCGACTGGCTATTATAGTTTCTTGGTATAGATTTTATACTAAAAGTGCATTTTTAATGTGAATCTTGTATTACATGCCAAGTTAATTGTGCCGCCAGGCTCTCCAGATAAAGTCCAGCGAATCGTAGGTACAACCGCTCCCCTCTGTGTATCTTAAAACATCTTCTAAGAAAAGAATAGATCAATTCTTGCTATAATAATGCTACTGATAAAAAGGGTTTCTCGAACTGGCTTGACACAAGACAATAAAAAAACATGCTTGTAACCCGCAATCATTAAATTAACAAGAGGGGCTAGAGCGGAAGAGGGGCCCGTAGCTCAGCATGGATAGAGCGCCTGCCTTCTAAATTCTATTGGAGAGAGCCGGAAGTCGTGGGATCGAAGCCCACCGGGCCCGCTTTCTCTATTAGCGCAAACATACCCCCAGCACCATAGGCGATTCCAATAAAGATTCTTGATATCATTACTGCAATATCTTGTCGTGTTGCAAAAAGCATACTGTCGATTATAACAGCTGCTGGTATTGCAGCGAGAGAAATCATAGCGACTATTAGTTGCTCGCGATTGTCAGAGCCGCTATACCTCTTGATCATTAAATACGTCGACAAGTTGCCAAGACCTATGCCAGCTAAAATAAGGTACGGGTACAATGAGGGAAAAGCGGCTATTGCAGCAAAAGGTCCTGCCCAGCAGATTCCATTGATTGCCTTTGCGCCTGTAGACCACTTCGTGCTTGTCTTCATCCTACCTAAGATTGCAGGTACTGCTTTGCGTAACCGAGGGTAGCTTGCCCCAAACACTGCGCCAAAGCTGACAAGCCAAATTATTGCATAGTAGTAAAGTGGGAAGACGGCTATAATATAAGCAATTTCGCTAAGAAAAGAAGCAGTCAAGACCGCTATCGATACTGCTATGAACAGAACACCAAAGGCCTTCCTTGCCTCAACTGCCGAGTTCTTTTGCAATAGTGGTGATATGCAGTTGCATCTAATTTAAATCATCATATGGCTGCCCTCAACTAATTAGGTAAATGATGCTGCAGCAGATCTTTTTGACAACGATAATAATCTTGCCAACATTGAGCTGGCCATAATTATTTCAAGGATCTCATGCTTTATGGCATTCAATGTTATTCAATCATCAGTCTGAATTTTATTGTCATGCATAGCAAGACAGATATTTTTACGCTGTCACCTTAATTAGAGAGTGGTTCGAATATGAATTAATGATCCATCTGCATTAGAAGATCATATTGAGTGTGGTCTAAGATGATCTTCTAATCATTTTCAACAGATTCAATGTCCGCATCTATCACACAGTATATACGGTATGAAATTACTCTTTGGAGAACTAGTGACTAAAAATTTTGAACTTAGTATTGGGGTAATTTTATGCACCAACTTCAGCGCGTGTTGCACAAAAAAAATTAGGAGCTTTGCATAGGCATGTAGACGTATATTCAAGACGAAAAGAATGGACATTAACCAAAGAATTTGCTTAAATGTTTCTACTCAACCACTAGATAGCAATATCTTACAAGTCCAAAAAAATAACATGTTACTTTGTATGCCCTCTTACCCTTGTCCACTCGGCAAGAGCACCGGCGGCAGTTACCCATTCAATGACAGAGTGATAGACTGGAACAGTTGTATCCTCAATCTGCTCTGAGATCTTTTCCGTAAACGGTCCTCCCATGGCGCCTACGAGTATTGGTTTTTTCTTTTGTTTTTGGAAGGAGGCTAGAACATTTACAATTGATTCTTCAAGCGGATCATCTTGGAAAACAAACCAGGGCATGATGATGTCAATATTGGGATCGTCTATAAATGATTGTATTGCAAACTGATAGTCATCTGCATTTGCAGATCCCGTGATATCGCAAGGGTTACCTATGACGTATGTTGATGGATAGTGATCCTTGAGTGATTTTTTAGTCTCTTCACTCAATTCGGCTACTTGCAGACCAAGCCTTTCAAAGTGGTCAATTGCAGCAATAATTGGGCCTGCCCCATTGGTCACCATTGCTACTCTACCTCCGCTTGGCACAGGTTGCCACGTGAGTGCCTTGAGCGCCGCCGTCAGTTCTTCATAGCTATCGACTGATATGATACCAGCCTGATCAAGTGCGCCCTTCACTACTGCATAAGAGCCGCCAAGTGATCCAGTGTGAGAAGCGGCTTGCTTAGCCCCTCTTGCAGATCTGCCGTTTTTGAATACGACCACAGGTTTGCCCCGCTCCTTGATTACTCTCTTTGCAGTATTCATGAACTTCCTGCCGTCACCCAACCCTTCAACGTAGAGCCCAATGACTCTAGTCAGTGGGTCTTCAGAGAGATACCAGATCATGTCGGCCTCGTCCACATCCGATCTATTGCCGTATGATATCATCTTGCTCATGCCAAATGTATCTGAGCTCTCCATGAAGGCAATGCCTACTGTTCCACTCTGTGAGAGGAAAGCAACATTGCCCTTTCTGGGACGTATCATTCTTGCATGGCCCTGGAACGCACAATCAAGGCGGTTCTCGCCATTGAACATGCCTATGCAATTGGGACCGATGATCCTAATTTTAAGCTGCTTTGACAGCTCTCGGATCTGGCCCTCAATAGTTGCGCGCTCGCCTCCAAGTTCTTTACCCCCGCCGGAAATAATTACAAAGTTATGGATGCCTTTCTTGGCCGCCGGCCTTAATAGATCCGGCACAAACTTCAAATCGACCGTAACGACTACGACATCTACTCTGTCAGGGATCTCTTCAAGGCTCTTATAGGCCTTGAGGCCCATAATCTCAGAATAGCCTTTTGCGTTCACAGGATAGACCTTGCCCATGTACTCATGCTTTGCCAAGCTTTCCAAAACAGAGTTGCCTACCTTGCCAGGCTCAGGTGAAGCACCGATCAGCGCTACCGACTTGGCGTTGAAGAACTGATCCAGATATTCGGATTCCGGTAGGGCGTTTGAGATGACTTCTAGATCTGGCTTTTCGCGTAGTAGGATCTTAGCATCAACTACAACATATTCATTTCCATAGAATATGATGGGGTTAAAGTCTATGCTTTCATAGTATGGAGCCATCTCCGTCCCAAATTTGCCTATATTTACTAGTGCTTCAGCAAGCATATTCAAGTTGACAGGCGGCATCCCTCGGAAGCCCTTGAGTATCTTATTTCCCTTTAGGTCATCTATCATGCTAATGGCATCTTCATTTGTTATTGGCAATACTCTGAATGAAACGTCTTTGAAGACTTCAGTATAGATGCCACCGATGCCGGCCATGATTACGGGGCCAAACTGCGGATCATTCTGCAGCCCAACAATGAGCTCCACCCCACCAGCTGCAGCCATTTTCTCAAGCAGCACGCCTTTTACGTTGTATTGCTTGCTCAGCCTACCGTACATGTCGTTAAAGGTGTCCTTTACATCAGCCTGGTTTTTAAGACCGACCTTAACACCTCGAACGTCTGTCTTGTGCAAGATCTCCGGCGAAACAATCTTCGCGACGAGAGGAAAGCCTACTTTTCCTGCCTCTATTTCAGCCTCCTCAGCACTCTTGACCAGCGAGTATTTCGGTACTATGACGCCATACTCGCTTAAGACTTGTTTAGCGAGCTCTTCAGTAATTACTTTTTCCTTGTTTGAATAAATGTCATCAAAGATCTTCTGAACCTTCTCATTGGTCATTTTTATTAAGGGAAAAAACCTGATTAGCTTTTATATAGTTACCTAATGTATGAAATGTATTATTTTTAGTCATTTCTGCAAAACCCTTGAAAAATTATTGTATATCTCTCCGCACCGAGCCGCCAGCTCTTCTAACTCGTAAGGTGCCGGCAATATGCTCTCGGGCTCGATCTTTTCAGCGGCTAACTCTGCACTGTACTCCTTCATCCATGTTTGTATGAGGAATTCATTTACTTCAAAATGAAACTGGACGCCAACTGCAGACCCGATCCTAAAGGCCTGAGGATACAGATCGGAATATGCAAGGATCTTCGCGTTTGCTGGTAGGTCATATGTATCGCCGTGCCACTGAAATGTCCTGATTGTCTTATCTGTAATGCCTCTAAAGATGTCATTACTGCTAGCAGGTGTCAGGTATACATCGTGCCATCCTATCTCTTTCTTCTTGCCCTTGTAGACACGGCCTCCTGCGGCTTGTGCAATGAGCTGCGAGCCTAGGCATATACCCAATACTGGCGTGTCATTCTTCATTGCATTACTGATGAGCACCTGCTCTTTTTGCAGGTAGGGTAAATCGTCATAGACTGAAATTGGGCCCCCGAGGATCACTATGGCATCGTATCCCAATGGGCTAGTAGGCACGGAGTCATTTTGTGCATTCACCCTTTCGACTTGAAAGCCATCATGCATAAACATGTGCTCAAGCAAGCCAAGCGTCTCAAACCTAATATTCTGCACCGAAAGTATCTTGGGCAATAGCTACCATGAGTGCTTATTTGTATTTATGCTATAAGGAAAAATATTAAATCTGATAGGCGCTACAGGTTAGATGGGCCGTGGGCTACCAATACAGAATCGATGACTCTGAGACCGTTGAACGGCTGCGTAGTTTTATATGCATGCTAAATGAAGAATCGGAGAAAGGTTCTGTCATCGTTGTAGAAGGTAGACGTGATGCTGAGGCACTCTCTAGAGTAGGTTTCACCGGCAATCCTGCAGTCTTCCATCATTTTAAGGGGATTGCAGACTTTGTCGACAACCATGATAGCATAGGCAAAAAGATAATCTTGCTCTTGGATATGGATAGAACCGGTAAGTACCTTACAAGCCGGCTAGTGTCTCAGCTCCAATCTAGCAGGCATAGCGTGAACCTGTCATACAAGAGGGCACTTGCAAGGATAACGAATGGCAAGGTGAGGCATGTGGAGGATCTTGTCATCTATGCACCTCACATGTTAGGCATCACGGGAAGCCGCAAGGACCTTTACTTTTACACATGATTACGTGAAGGTTTACAAAGCACTTATATTCAAGCAAAGAAAAGTGAGAGCTATATACCACCAAAAACTGCGAGGTTATGAAAGAAATTGCCTACTACAGGTATAGTAAAATATCATGTTAAGTTAAAATTTGAAGTTGATGGTTTGGTTGAGAAAGCCGATATTATTGGTGCTATTTTTGGACAGACAGAGGGCCTTCTCGGACCAGAAATGAACCTCAATGAATTACAAAAAGTATCCAAGGTTGGAAGAATTGAAGTAAACGTGGAAACTAAGGGCAACATGACTAAAGGCGATGCCCTGATACCTATGAGTACAGATATCTCTACTGCCGCCTTAATTGCGGCAGCCATTGAGAGCATCGACAAGGTGGGGCCGTTTCCAGCAAAGTTCGGTCTAGTTGGAATCGATGACATTCGAGCAATAAAGAAGAAAGTCATAGTGGACCGCGCTAAGAAGATAGTGCAAGACTGGGCGACCAGAACTATAAGCGAGGGAGACGAGATGCTCAAGGATGTTTATGATGCAAGCAAGCCCGGTAAGCTCACAAGCTTTGGAAAAGCACAGCTGGCCTGCGGCACAGGAGTCTTTGACTCTGCTTGGATAATACTTGTGGAGGGAAGAGCAGACGTCGTCAATCTTCTGCGCGCAGGTTATGATAATGCAATTGCGATAGAAGGTGCAAGGATCGACGAATCTATAACAAAACTTACAGAAGGCAAGCGGGTAGTGGCATTTCTCGACGGCGATCGCGCAGGGGACCTCATACTCAAGGAGCTGCACGGAGTCGTCAAGATAGACAAGGTGCTTAGGGCTCCGCCAGGTAAGGAAGTGGAGGAATGTACCCCGCTTGAGATTTCTGAAATCTTGAGGGACGCATTTTCGCCCGAAGTACCATCTATTCAACAGCCAGTATATTCTCCTCCTCCTCCCCACCAACCCTCTCATCATCAACAACAGCACCCCCATTACGAGAGGAGGAATTATAGGAGAGAAAGGGAATCACAAGAGGATTATCGCGCTCCACCCATGCGACAGCAAGAAGCACTAGAGTCAGCACAACCATCCAAAGAGTCACTGGTTGAGGACAGTGCTGAGATACTCTCTGCAGTCCGCGAAGTTTATCCTCAAATAAATGAAACACTTGAGGCTGTCGTGCTAGACGGCTCCATGAATACTCTGCTTAAGGTCCCAGTGTCCGAAGTCATCAAGAGGCTTAATAGCGCGGAGGGGGCTAAGCTCCTGGTAATAGACGGTATTGTCACCCAGAGGCTAGTCGATGCAGCAGACAAGGCTGGTATTGAGTATATTATAGGACATCGAATGACAGACTTGAAAAAGCCAGCAGATATCCGAATCAGGACATTTGGTGACATTGGTATAAGTAACTAGTAAAGATAATGCCTGAAATCAAGCTACAGCACATATTGACGTTGATAGAGCTCCTTTCCAAAGGGGCCCGCCATAATTTTGTGGAGGTAACGACTACCCTGCTTGGTAAGGATATTGGCAGGTCGCAACAGGCAGCCTCAAAGCACCTTCTGGACCTGGAAACCTCTGGCTACGTCGAGCGTCTGAAAAAAGGACAAAAATATGCGGTCAAGGTCACAGACAAAGGCTATTCTGAGATACAGAGTCTCTATTTGTCCTTGAGGGCTGCCCTTGAATCTGCGCCTGCGGCAATGGATTTTGAGGGCAATGTCATATCGGGTATGGGTGAGGGGGCCTACTACATGTCGCTGGAGGGCTATAAGAGACAATTCAAAGAAAAATTGGGATACGAGCCGTATCCTGGGACGTTAAATGTCCGGCTAAGTGATCAGATATACATGAATGGCCGGCTTGAGCTTGGTAAGCATCCCTCCATATTCATTAATGGATTTAGTGATGGCACACGTACATATGGTTGGGTCAAGTGCTATCGCGCAACCTTAAATGAGGGTACGATAGATAATGCTGCTGTACTTGTACTTGAACGTACACACTATGATGATAGCATGCTTGAAGTAATAGGGCCGATATCAATCAAGCAGGCGGCAGGTATCAAAAATGGTGACAGAATAAAGGTGCATGTGCAGCTTGATTAAATGCCATAGATTGAATCGCCCAGCTCTTCCTTTATTTTTGAACTCTTTGATCCAGGTACTGGGGTTGACAGCCTTATAACTTGAACATTTAGATTGCGTTTCTTGCAGTTCTCAGCAATTTCTTTTTCGCTGTGTGCCTGGTCATATCCAAGTGCAATTACGTTTGGCTTGACATATTCAACTGTGTCATAAAGTGTGCCCTCTTTGCCGATTAGTGCTAAATCCACAAAATTAAGCGAAGTGACGAGGTCTTTGCGGAGTTTTTCATCATGATAAATCTTTCTATATTTCTTTATCTTCTGAGCGGTCGACTGCCTTGCTACAACTACCACAAGCACATCACCCTCTGCTTTTGCAGCCCTGAGTGTATGAATGTGACCAGGGTGGATGAGATCAAAAACTCCTCCTACGAGAACGACCTTTAGTGCATCACGTCCGATAAATGTAAGCTTAGTTGGGTCAGATTTTTCGACTAGGCCAATTTTGGCAAGACGGCTTACCAGAGAATTGTAGAATTCTTCGCTTATAGGCAGCCGCGCCCTTAGCCTCAAGTACGGTGAAATGGAAGGATCTAACATGCTAGAATACAGGTTAGCAAGAATGGTCTTGTCTAGCGGGTCCATCTGGGAATCTCTACTATGTGGCAATAGCGAAATCATTAATGTTATAAACTATTGCCCGCTTGTAGAAAGTTTACAAAATTCCCTAATTGAATCAAAGCAATCACTGAAGTCTAAGCAAAATTTTTTAGATAAAATCATTCCTTTGTAACGTTGAGGTAATGTATATAATAGTAGTTCTAAGGAACTCCTCGCAAAATGCTAATTGAGCAGGTAGATAAATACGCATTTAGATAATAATATTATGAATCTGATCCAACTATGTAACCGAAAGTCTCTTGAGAAATGGCTTTTACGATCCTCTAGCGATAATTAAAAAATCTGACTATGCTTGGAAACTTAAAGATATTAGATCTTCTCATATCTAACAGCAAGAACGATTCAACGAATTTGGTTGAAAACACCATCTCTAGTTGTTACCATGCTGTTTGTCATAGAGATTTTGTTGCTCTGCTTATGGAAAAACTAGTGAAAGAGCGTGAAGAAGACTGAATTTAAATGAAAAAGATGTATATATATATGCCATAAACGCCGTGGCAAATGCGATTGGGATAGTATTGTCGTCTCCAGCCGAGATAAAGAAAAAGCTTGAGGAGAATTGGTTAGGATTGATGAAGGCAAACTCTGCGAAGCTTTCGCTTGGCACAATAGATGGCTCTAGCCCACCTTCGATCTTTGTGGGTCGTTATGGCTATCCAAAGGTTATGATAGGACCAATGATACCTCCGTTGCACGGAGATACCACCATCTTGGACAGAACAGAACTGTGGACAGGTAAAAGCCTTGAAGAAATAGCGAAGTATCGTATGTCACTTGTGCTAGGTACAATGAATATGAATATACATGACATTTCTAGCAGACATCTTGAGAACATGCAAGAGCTTGCTCTGTCGGAGAGACCTGCAGAAACTGAGGCCACGTTTGAAAAGGGGGCCATAGTAGATGCCCACGTGCAAAAAGAACTTAGACTTGATCACGAAATCACACCTTTTGGGCCAGTTGCACCTTTGAAAGGTTTTAAGGTGTCATCACCTTCCGCCGACCAGCGCATTGAAACAGTATATTACGATACAGATTTGAGAGCAGCAGAGGCTATGATGGAGTTGTACAAGCGTAGCGTAGAAATGAGTATCATCCAACGAGTCCTCAGCATGGGGATGCTAGGAGTAAAGAAGAAGCGCAAACTTGTGCCTACTCGGTGGAGCATTTCTGCGACGGATGATATCATTTCAAGCATGCTAATAAAGGAGATTGGAATGAATCCAACAATTGATCTGTTTGAAGTAACTCAATACTCGCATCTTGCTAACCACTACTCAATCATATTGATACCGGATCATAGGTGGATTTTCGAAATGATTGAGTCCTGGTTCACAAGCCAAGGCCAGGTGGCAACTGGGGGAGATAATGAAGATGATAGAGGGCTTAACCACAACCCGACAATAGCCGGAGCATATTTTGCAGCACGCTTTGCGGTAGCAGAGCATCTTGCACGTCGACACAAAAAGGCCGGGGCCATTGTTCTCCGTGAAATACACCCCAATTATGTAATGCCACTTGGTGTATGGCAGATAAGAGAAGGCGTACGTGAAGCTCTAAAAAAGTCTCCACAAAAATTTGAACTATTTGATCATGCAATGTCATTTGCCTGTTCTTGCATGTCACTGTCAGAGAGTGAAGTGGTACAAAAAAGTCGGCTTTGGAAGAGCTTCAAGGGCCAGACAAAGATCAGTGATTTTTCTTAACTGAATCCTGGCAAAGGGTCATATATTAGCCCTGCACCTAATGCTCTTGATAGTAATGATGAGCGAGGTTCCCCCAGAAGGCATCAAGTATGTTGTTCCAATCAAGCAGGTCGAAAAACCAATAAAGATTACAGACCAAGCCAAGGCCGAACTTCAGAGCTCCGGCATGATGGATGAGAAGGGTAAGCTGAAGTTGAAGGGTGTAAGCCCAAAGATGCTTAAGCGCATGAAGCTAGAGGCAGTTGACTGCCCTGTATTGAACAGAGAGATCGGCTTTCTGCAATGCTATGCCTGTAAAAACTTTTTCAGTAGGCCCATGGGCAAGGTTTACTGCAAAGGTGACCCTTTGTAGCCACCGACATCCCTTGACGAGATGCCAGACATAGTTTTAATTTGCTTAATAATAGCTCCACGAATCTACTAAGTATACTCAAAAAAAGGAAAATATTAAAAAATTATCCTTGTTTGATTAATTATACAGATTAACCATTAACTTGAAATAGATTCAGGCCTATCCAGAGCCAACCCTGTATGTATTTCAAAGCACAGGAAGCTATAGTATTTTGTTCATGACGGATTGGCCGTGACCTACATTGGATT
The DNA here is from genome assembly GCA_035562555.1 of Nitrososphaera sp. Taxonomy (GTDB): domain Archaea; phylum Thermoproteota; class Nitrososphaeria; order Nitrososphaerales; family Nitrososphaeraceae; genus Nitrososphaera. Next base: position 25,756 of record DATMWK010000082.1, read on the forward strand.
TCAGCACGATAAGAAGCAACTACCGCCTTTCAGCCTAGTTGGAAGATGTATCACGACGCTCTTTCAAAGAAAGATAACCTACAGCCGCTTAATTGTAAGAAAAAAAGTGAATATTTTTTTCAATGAATGAGTCATTAGGAGATTGGAATAACCAATTAGAAGTTAGCCGGTTCTATTTGCATAAGATGAGCACTGTAATGGCAAGCTTCCAAAATGGTGCAGAAAGAATCATTTTGGAAGCAATTACGTAGAAACATCAGTTACAATAACTTCATAAATGCTGGTTGTTTTGCCAATGTCAACGTGGATTCTCAGAGAGAGTCAGTTGGGATAACAGTTAAGAAAAATGTAGACTTTAGCGAGTGGTACAGCCAGATCGTTCTCAAGACCGAGCTTGCTGACTATGCTCCTGTGAAGGGGTTCATTGTACTTCGCCCGTACGGTTATGCAATTTGGGAATCGATAAGGGATATTCTCGACAAGCGATTCAAAGAGACAGGTCACCAAAACGGCTTCTTGCCTGTGCTAATACCTGAAAGCCTGCTAGCAAAAGAAGAGGAGCACTTTGTAGGTTTTACGCCGGAAGTGTTCTGGGTTACCAAAGCCGGCGATAAGGAGCTTGATGAAAGGCTCGCTCTCCGGCCTACATCTGAAACGCTTGCGTATTCAATATTTGCAAAGTGGGTAACAAGCTACCGCAACCTGCCACTCAAGATCAACTTCTGGAACTCTGCCCTCCGAGCTGAGATCAAGTCGACGAAACCCTTGATTAGGACTTCAGAGTTTTTGTGGCAGGAAGGTCACACCGTACATACCACCGAAGAAGAAGCAGAGCAGGAAGTCATGAGCATACTTAATATTTACAAGGATTTGATAGAGAACTACCTTGCAGTACCAGTTATAGCAGGATACAAGACCGACAGTGAAAAGTTCGTCGGTGCTAAGTACACGACGACTCTTGAAGCGTTAATGCCTGTCGAAGGAAAGGCACTTCAGATGGGGACTTCACATCATCTCAGTCAAAACTTTTCAAAGCCATTTGGGATAAAGTACCTTGGCAAGGATACCAAGGAGCATTTTGCATGGCAGACTTCATGGGGAATTTCCTGGCGTCTGATAGGCGGGCTAATAATGGTTCATGGTGATGACACGGGTCTCATTCTACCACCACAGGTTGCACCAATACAAGTAGTAATAGTACCTATACACAAGGACAAAGACGCCAGGATGGTCAAGGAAAAGGCAAGGAAAATTGAATTTGAATTAAAGCGCGCTGGTGTAAGAGCATACGTGGACGACAGAGATGAATACACTTCTGGTTGGAAATTTAACGAATGGGAGATGAAAGGAGTCCCGCTGCGCATCAACATTGGACCAAGGGATATCGATAGGGGGCAGGTTGAATTTGTGAGGCGAGATACAAAGGAAAAAAGGCTTGCGGAGCAGGAGAAGCTTGTAAGTATCACAACCTTGCTTTTGGGGCAGGTACAGGAAAGTCTGCTTGCAAGGGCAACCGAATTTCTCAGCAAGAACACTTTCACACCTGCCGATTTTGAGAGCTTCAAATCGATAATCAAAATGAAAGGAGGATTTCTTCTCGCAGGCTGGTGTGGCCAAGAACGATGCGAATCCAAGATGAAGGAAGAGACAGGTGCAGACATCCGAGTGATACCATTTAACCAAAATGACAAGCCGGCTACCTGCATTTACTGCGGTCAGGAAAGCAAAAAGGCAGCGATATATGCAAGGGCATACTAATTGGTAGTCCTAGAAGATCTGTTTCCATTTGGAACTGAACTAGGATACATAGGCATCCTCCTCATTAGTTTTGTGTCTAGCTTAATTCCATTTGTTCCTATTCCTTATTTTCCGATCTTAATAACTGCTTCATTTAATACCAATTTCAATCCGCACATAATCTCAATTATCAGTGCCCTTGGTATAGTGGCAGCAAAGACGATAATCTTTTTTATTAGCTATTATGGTCGCAAAATTCTGAGCGATAAGACAAAGAAGAGAATGCGTCCACTACAAAACCTAGTAAGCAGGTACGGTTGGTTTGGTGCATTTATAGCGGCTCTTACTCCAATACCTGACGATCTTGTCTATATCCCGCTAGGCCTTGCGAAGTACAAGCCATGGAAATTTGCAACAGCCACATTTGCTGGCAAATTCTTGATGAATGAATCAATTGTCTGGGGATCGATTTTTCTAGGGAGACCTTTCGTCGAGGACATATTATCATCAGATAGAACAAATACGACATCGATAATTATAGCGGGAATAGGGAGCATCGTAGTGCTTGCAATCATTGTATACTTTTCACTCAGGATAGATTGGGCAAGGGTAATTGGAAGATGGTTTCCTTGGGCGTTGAAAGAGGATAATGAAGAAGAAGAAGAACATCGTAAGGACAAAAATGAAGGCAATGACCACCACACAGAAAAAGAGTTTTAGCTTAGACATCACTTTCGTAATTTGTTATCGAGTTCTATATGATCTTCATCGATGCCTGTCATGCAGTCAGTGAGCACCGCCTTGACCGGCTGAAAGTGTATACTGCCCTGCGGTATCTTATTTGCCTCCTGCATTGCAGTCAGCCGTCTTTCGAGTACACATTTATGGTCCTCACATACTACTGCAAGCATGTATTCGCCCTCATGTGACTTTACTGAGATAACATACGACGGAGCCAGTTGGCACTCTACTCCTTCAATCTTGGCTGAGCAATGCTCGGGCAAAAGCATATCATCTCTCTTCATCGCAAAGCAATATAACAATAACTGACCTGTAAAATCACCCAAAAATTATTAAACTGAAGAAATTATGTTGATATCGCATCAATCTTTTCCCATAAATAAAAAAATCCTGCTGAGATGCTCAAGGAAGCAATAACATTACATGCGCCTAGAGCAATTGCAAAACGATGCTAGCAAAAATATTTGTGACGGCTGCTGCAGGAAGCTTCAAACATCAGCATGCTCATATGCCTAAAAATATAATTGAGGTAACTATTATATATTCCTATTTGATAGGAATATATCGACGCTATTGGAAGTCGATAAGGAGACATTACGGCTTTTAGTAAAGCGCAGAGCGATGCTTAGAGTGCTATCTATCCTAGTCAAGCAAAAGGGAAACACTCTTCCTACCCGTATACTGCTCCGGAAGTTGGGCGCTAACAACCTTCACCATGTAATTTTGCAGGCAGAAAAAGAAGGATATATCAAACGCAAAAGGGTCAAACCACAAGGAAAGGGAAACTATCTGGTCTACAATAGCTTGACACCAAAAGGAAGGAGGTTAGCTAAGCTGAGCAAGAAATTAGAGTAATTCTAACAACTAGCCTAAAGATGATCCATATTTTCTATTATGAGATATGAGATATGGACGGTACAGGCATTAACATTTGCAGAATAATACAAAAATGTTGAGAGATATCACAAGCAAGAAAACAAGCAATTAGTACATCTTAATTTATAAAACGGCAGTGAGTCTTTTGCCTGGGTATGGGTAGTAGGAGAAGAAAAACACTTGTAAGGCCTGCAAGAAAGTCTCGCAGAGTGGATGGAAGATGTCCTAAATGTACCACCATTGTGAAGTTCAATGTGTCCGGCCCAATCGGCGATGAGATTTACGAATGCACGGGCTGTATGTCCAAGTTCCACATAAGCGAATTATAAAAAATGAATAATGCTAAACTGCTTGGGAAAAGCACAACCAGCCAAAGCAAAAAATTATTGCTACTATTTTATTGTACGCCTAAAGTATATTTCACGCTCGGATTCCATCTGTATAGTAGTATGGGTTATATTGTAACGCTCGGACAACACCATATTTATTTTAGACAAGAGCTTGCTTGACTCGCTCAGCATCTGGTCGCGTACGACCACGTGGCCACTCAATGCATCCATGCCACTTGATATTGTCCAGACGTGTAGATCGTGAACATCTACTACGCCATCCAGCTGCTTGAGGGTTATCAATATTTCTCGTATATCAAGCTTCGACGGAGCGCCCTCTAGCAGTATATGGGTGCTACTTTTCACTATAGAGTAAGCACTTCTTGCTACTAGGCCAGCTATCAGAAAGGCAACAAGAGGATCCACAATGGTAATGCCCGTGTTAAGGGCAATAAAACCAGTAATGATAACTGCTACGGATGATATTGTGTTGTAGACAACATGGATAAATGCACTGTGAATGTTGATACTCTTACTGGCGTGCTGCTTTAGTAGGAACATCACTACTAGGTTGCCTGCAAGACCAATACCTGCTGTCAGTAGTAGCAGCGGCGCGTCTATTATGCGCGGAGACATGACGCGTAGAAATGCTTCGTACAACACCCATAATGCAATTACTGCAAGTGCTACCCCGTTTGCAAGTGCAACCATTACTTCAGCTCTATGGTAACCAAAGGTCATTGCTCCAGAATGGCTTCTTGTCGCCATTGTTATTGCAAAAAGACTTAGTCCAATTGCCATCACATCAGTAAACATATGCACTGCATCGCTCACAAGCGAGATGCTGCCGCTTAGAATTCCACCCACAGCTTCAACAACCGCTAGTGCTGTGATGACTGCAAATGACAACATTAACATCCTTTTGGGCCGCAGCAAGCTAGTTCCCAATGTAGATAGTCTATGCTGTTTTTTGGTATTTACAGATTGTTTCCTTAACGGGCAAGCTCCAACGGCGCAGGATTCTTGTATTTTACAACCTGCGAAGCTCCTTCTCTTGGGTAGATGCCATAGATAAGCGTAGCTTTAGCCACGGTAGAGTCCTTCAAGGTGACCATGATTATCTGGCTATTCTTTGAGCGCTCGAGCAATACCTTTGACAGCTTGTCAGTGTTCTCGGCATCAAGATGTGCGTCTACTTCATCCATAAGGTAAAATGGCGATGGTTTGAGTGACTGGAGAGCAAGCAGGAACACAGTAGCAGCGATTGTCTTCTCACCACCTGACAGGGTAGTTGATTCACGGGGGACGGTCTTACCAGGAAACCGCACTAGTAACATCACGCCGCTAGAAAAAATATCTTCAGAGTTCTCGATCTCTAGCCAAGCCAAGCCTCCAGTCATTTTCTCAAATGTTGTGCGTATATCGCGGTCAACTTTCTGAAATGCCTCCATGAAGACCTTCTCTTTTTCTTTCACTATCTGCTCAATGAAGGAGACGATAGAATTGCGCTCGCTCTCAAGCTGGTTGCGTCTAATTGACATGCCACGGTAGCCACTCACCACCTGTACGTACGCCTCGTCAGCGCGAAGATTGATCCTTGACTTGACTTCCTCATATTCATCAGTTAAGTCTTTAATTGCTGTTTCGACATCCATTTCATCAAGTAGGTTCTTGTAGCCAAGAGACAGAAGATTATTTATCTGACGAGACTCCTCAGAAGTTAGATCTGCAATTTCTTTTCGTAGCAATGCAGACTCCCGCTCTATTAAGTTGAGCTCCTTTGAATTTTTGCGCTCGCTCTCCGAGAGTGCTTTTATTTTGCGCTCATATTCTTGCAGTATGCTGTAAGTGCTGCCAGAAGAAGTGATTATCTGCTGCTCCTGATCCCTGAGCCCTTTGAGCTCCACTTCAAGTGACTGCGACTTCCTGTGCAAGTCTTCTATTTGGCGTTTGCGTTCCTCTAGTTCAAGGGAAAGGCGTTCATTCTCTTGGTTCATTTCGACTAAATACTGCAAATCCAGTTCCAGCTTTGCTTCAAGCCCTCCTACTATCGAGATTGTCTGGCCAAGCTCCATATTGGCTACATCTACTGCTTTTACTATTTGGTTATGTGCTATGTTCTTATCAGAAAGCTCATTTTTGCTTGACGGCTCTTCACTTATCCTCTGTAGCCTTGACGATAGCTTTTCTATGGTAGACGAAAGAAGGGTAAGCCTCCTTGAATATTTCTCAAGCTCTGTCATAAGTAAGTCGGCTTCTGACTGGAGGGCGTGATTATCCGAGGTGAGCCTTGATAATGACTTTTCTTTTGCTTCTAAAGATTCTTTTTCTTTAGTAATGTTCCTCTGGATATCTTTGATAAGAAGCTCTAGCTGGACTCTCTCAGATTCGGCCGCACTTACACGCTTAGAAATTTCTTGGAGCTCTATGTTCTTCTCCTCAATCAGCTTAGATAGCTTAGCTATCGTTGTACGGAGATTTCCTACGGAATCGCCAAAAAGTATCGCCTTTGTCATATCAGTTATTCTTCCTCCAAAGTCTACCGACATCGAACCTCCAGCCGGTTCGAACAGCTCGCCGTCTGCTGACACAGTCCTATAGCCCTTCCTTGATAGCATGAAGGCTGTAGAGGAATTTCTTACAAGCAGTATGTCTGAGAACAGGAATGCGGGCAATTTGTCATAATCAGACTGTACAAAATCTGACAGCCTCCCTATTACATTGACCTCGTCTTCGGGGGGCATGTACTGCTTCTCCTTAAAGCGGCTGACTACGTCAAGTGGTATTATCCTAAGACGTGGAAGCTTTTGCTCCTTGGCATAGGCTGCCATCATTATCATTGATGTAATGTTATTCACTACAAACGCTTTCATCCACTCAGAGCCTGCTGCAAGCACAGGTCGCTCGTAGGATTTGTTCCATCTTATTAACTCGTGCACAAGACCACATATGCTGAATCTGTCTTTTTCTTTCATCAATTCTGCAATAGCAAGATCCTCATTCATGGCATTTTTGGCTATAGTGGCCCGCTCCTCAAACTTGTTCACAAGACTCTCTGCACGCATCAGCAGGTCTGCGGAGCGAGCCAGCTCCTTTTCAAGATTTGATTTTGCGTCTGCAAGTTCGAATGAAACTCTAGCAATATCATCCAGTTTTATTCTATAAGACGTAAGCGACTTTTCAAGCTGTGCTATGCGGTTTTTTGCAGTCAAAATTTCTGACTGGAGCAAGGTGATAGTAGAAGAGTTATAGTCTTTCTTGTAATTGATGGTCTTGATTTTTTCTTCGACTTTGGCTCCAGCAAGCCTGATCTCACCCTTAAGTGATGTCATCCTTACAAGCCTCTTTTCTATTTTGTCCCGGAAGGCAGCGTATTTAGCAATATTGGCAGTTATCTTTTCAATTTCACTATTGACTGCAGCAAGCTTGATCCTAAGATCGTGGATGACTCCCTTCTTTTGCTCTACTTCTTTCTTCAGTCTATCAACCTCAGAACGCGTGCTTTCTATGCGCTGAACTGTGGCATCCTTGCTCCTATGAATGGAAGACAGCCTCCTTTCGATGTCAGATATTCTGTGCTCAAACTCACTCAACATAGCCTTTGTCCTCTCCGAGTCATGGACGATCCCTGATATTCTCATCGCAATCTGCGACTTAGCTCTGTTAGCAGAGTCAACTTGTTGAATAAATCTTGACTTTTCAGTGTCCAACTTTTCAATATCTAGTTGTGCCTCCTCCACTAGCTTTGAAAGATGTGACGACTTTTGGTTGTTTGATTCGAGGATCTCAGTGCTTGTGCTTAGCTTGTGCCTCAAGTTTCGTATGGTGTTTGATATCTGAACTGCTTTGAACCGCTTGAGCTCCGTGATAAGCTGGTCATATCTTAGATGTTCATTCCTCTCTGCCTCTAGCTCGTCTATGCGTTTTCTAATCTCGCCCATCCTTGCAAATGCAACCTCAAGTCTCCTATCAGCCTCGTCAAGCTGCTTAAGAGCCTCTGCTTTCTTTTCGTCAAAGTATGAGAGGCCGACTATATCCTCGATTATCTTTCTGCGTTCTTCAGAATTTAGTTCAGAAATTCTTGTTATCATGCCCTGTTGTACAATATTGAGTTTGTTTGGAGCTGCCAGCACTACTTCAAGAAGCTCCATTATGGCAGTCTTTGTCACCTTTTTGTCGTCAAGCCAATACTGGCTCTCACCATTCTGACCCTCAATTCCACGAGTCAAAGTGACCGTATCCGAGTCGATAGGTATACCTCTATCAATGTTGTCAAATGTCAGGCTAACGCGGATAAGGCGGTGGTTGCTATTGTGGCTATCATGGAACAACGATTGGAACTTGTCTACCCTCAGAGTTTTGGGGCTGTTCTCGCCTATTGCAAACATGATTGCATCAAGAATGTTAGACTTGCCGGAGCCATTTGGACCAGTTATAGCAACTAATCCTCTCTCAAAATGCACTGAAGTATTCTTGAAACCAAATGACTTGAAGCCGTAGACTTCAAGCTTTTTAATGTGCACCAAGGGTAGGTATTTGGGTAGTTTTCACAAGAGCTAATTATACGTTGTCGCTATCAATTCATCTCCTTTCAGTAAAATATTTTTAGCATTTATATCGTTAGAGAAACGCTTTCCCACTAGAATACTTATAAGTACCTGTTCTGATGACAGAAAGCATTTCTGTTTCTGAAGAAGCAATACTTTTGCTGTCAGAACTGAGAACCAAAGTCTAGGACCACTAATATAGCGTTTATAGCAAAGCTGGGGGATTATTCTTACACCCTGCTTGAGAATGACGTACAAGATTTATAATTTGGATGATGAAGGCCGTGGTTGTTCCTTATATGCTGAAAATGTATCTGACGTTACTGTTGTCTTAATCATGCAAGAGCGGTATAGAATAACATTGCCGAAAGGCCATCGCAGAGATAAAAATCCAATAATAGATCAAAGAAAATGAGGGATGGGATCGAATTCTATCTTTCCTTTTTGCCTTCGACAAATTCTAAGAAGTTTGACTTGGCAACAGAATAAGGTAACTGCACAGGTGGATGCTTAAAGCAGTATGCCGATACACTATCAAGTGGTCCAGAAATACCTCTGTCAAGTGCAATCTTAGTTGCCCTCACTGCGTCTATCATTACACCAGCACTATTGTATGCATCAACTACTTTTAATTTGAGGTCAAGCTCGACAGGGATATTGCCAAAATACCTTCCTTTCAGAAATATGTAGCATACTTTGTCGTTATCCAAGAACGGTACAAAGTCAGATGGTCCAATCCTCATCGGTATTTGATAAGGTGCCATTGCAGCTACTGCACTAGTCTTGCTCACTCTCTTGTCCTCTAGCCTTTCCTCGTCGAGCATATTGTAAAAGTCCATGTCACCTCCAATGTTAAGCTGGTAGGTCTGGTCTACCGTTACTCCACGGTCTACAAACAGCTTTACCAGTGTTTTATGAACGACAGTGGCACCAAGCTGGCTCATAACGTCGTCACCAGCACATGGTAATTTACGATCTACAAATGCCTGCTGCCATTTCGCGTTTGATGCTATAAATACAGGAATTGCATTAATAAAGGCGCAACCTGCATCAAGGCACGCTTCAGCATAGTATCTTGTTCCTTGTCTGCTCCCAACAGGTAAGTAATTGAGAAGAATTTCAGCACCGCTATCTTTTAGGACCTTGGCCACATTTACAGGAGGTTTATCAGAGACCTGTACCTTTCCGCGGTAATGGTTTCCCAAACCGTCTAAAACTTCTCCTTTTTCGACAATTACCTTCAACTTCTCTACATTGGCTATCTTTACAGTATTGTTTGGCTCTGCAAAAATTGCCTCAGAGAGATCCTTTCCTACTTTTGAATCAACAACGTCAAATGCTGCCACAAATTTAATGTCTTTTGGTTCGTATCCCCCTAAGTCAAATGCAGTAAGCCCAACTGAATCATTTGATTTGCCGTTACTGCTTGCCTCATAATACTTGGTACCCTGTATCAATGCAGAAGCACAGTTTCCAATACCGGCTAGTGCAACCTTGATCTTTTTAGACATACCTTAGACAGTGAAAAGGAAGATATTTGTATTTATCAGACTCTATAGATCCCCTAGGAAGATTACCTTGTATGATCAAACTGAACATCACATTAGTTCGATTATACCCTTTATTTTTAGTATACATTCAACTTAAAACCAGAAGCAGAATTTTTGATGCACTAATTATAGTTCTATTTGTGCTGCTGTAACGGATCTTGATTCTTGAAGCTGTGGCATGGCTGTCTACATTTTTGATTCTAGGGCTTTCAATATACTCAATAAGATCAGTATGGACTTGCGATTAAACTTTAGTTGCTGATATTATCATCACAGGGTTTCTTGCAAGCATCATCGTGCCCGTTGTGACCTTGCGGGCTTTGGATATCGTAACCTGGGTAATGTCTATTTCCTTCAGGTCTAGCTCATTAACTGCTGTAAGCGCCTGATACAGAGTCTCAATAACTATAGTATCAATGACAATCCTGCCTCCCTTTTTCAGTCTGCCCACTGCAAGTTCAATCACCTGCCTCGTGTCACCCCAGGTACCGCCCACCATTACTGCATTGACTTCCAATAGCTTTGGCAAGATATCCTGAGCCTTGCCGAGTATGACTTCTTCGGCCTTAACTCCGAATTTCTGCAGGTTCTTTTTTGTCAGCTCGACTGCTTTTTGATCAAAGTCAATGGCATATACTTTGCCCTTTGTCTGCAAGCATAATTCTACCGTGATGCTTCCGCTGCCGCATCCAACATCTATTGCGGAGTGCCCCTCCTTGAGACGTAGCTTGCTTATCGCTATCGCACGAATATCTTCCTTTGTCATAGGCACTTCCTCTATCCTTTCGAAAAGCTCATCAGGAATGCCCGGAGTACTGTAATCCCATGCTAGCAACTTGGTGTGACTGATAAACGCTGGCGGTATTTAACTTACAATGGAGGACTGGTGGAGCGCAGTATAGATCATTATCATGAATATTAGTAGCAGAAATATGAATGGCATGATGCCCTCTGTTGCAACTTTTTTGCGCTTGTCCCTTGGCACATTCTTGGCTATTCGCCTGCCAATTCCAAGTGATACAAAATAGAATACCATTCCGACGAGTATAGCAGTACCTATTGACGTATATTGATCAAATTCAGCTGGTATGACAATTCCAGCGACGATGCCTGCGGCCACACCCACCAGAGCACGCATGTAGTAGAGCCTTTCAAATATGTCCAATATCGCGTTTTCTGGTTAAATTGGAGCCAGTAAAATGCCTTGCGGTTGTGTGTTGTTCTGATATACCCAATCATAAAACTTTTGCTCTTCACAAGATAGAAAAACAAGTAAATCACTAATATCAGCAACAGTTACACTTGCATTTCTCTGTACTATTTTCAGTTGTTTAATATTTGTGGCATGCCGTTAGTATCTTTTGTCATGGAGCTATCCAGCATCGAGTTACGATATCTAGTCAATGAGATTAGAAGCAGAGTAATTAGTGGCTCCTCAGGATATTATGTAAGCAGCATCAATGCCATAACAAAGAGCTCTCTCTTTCTCAGGCTTCACCACCCCATGCAAGAAGATATCATGTTAGTCTTCTCAACAAGAGGTATTTGGATCACAAGGCTAAAGCTTAAACCTATGGAAGAGAACAACAGCCTTGAGAACATTGCTCAGAAAGAGCTTGAGCGCGCCAAGATGGAATTAATAGAGCAGGTAGGAAGTGAGCGAATCGTCTCACTTAAATTTAGACATCCAGATGGAAAGGTAAGAATCGTAGTTGGCGAGTTCTTTGGTAATGGCAACATCATAATTTGCAACGAAAATATGCAGATAATTGCAATCCTCAATCCAATACAGGTAAGGCATAGAACTCTCAACGTCGGCCTGCGCTACGTTTATCCACCGGCAAGAGGTGTCGATGTCTTCGATATTACACTTGATCAGATGCTATATCTGAGAGATGAAGGGAAGGACCTTGATGTGCTAAGGTGGATCGGCCGCAGCGTCTCTATGCCAAAGAAATTTGCCGAAGAAGTTATCAGCCGCGCAGTTATCCAAGTCGACAAGCATGCTGCACAATTATCTAATGATGAAGTAAGTAAGATTTACAATACTGTAAAAGATATCGTAAATGAGGTAAGCACTGGGGGCAAGAATCACGAGCCGATCGTAATCATGCTAGGTAACAAGCCGCAAGAAGCACTGCCAATAATAACTCAAGAAACAGCGATTGCTGCAAAGATGATCAAGGAGAACAACATCAAAAAAGTTGCGTCGTATATGGATGCTGTTGATGAAGTGCTGAGTAGCGAAATCATGGAAATAGGACGCAGCAGTAGAACAGTTGAGCTAGACAGGCAGATTGCAGTACTTGAGCATGACCTAGAAGAGCAGAATAAGGCCAAAGAAACTGTACTCCAAAAAGCGGCTGCTATACGTAAGTTGGCCGGCGAATTAATGTCGGTTTCCTACCGGGAGAGTAATGAAATCTCTGACGTGCTTGCAAATCACTTTGCATCATTAATTACAGAAAAGGGCGTCAAATACATTGAGGTAGCAGGGGAGCAGGTTAAGATGCACCCAAGTCTTGCCAAAGCAAGCTCGATGCTTTTCGCAAGAGCAAAAGAAATGGAGCGGGGCAATGCATCAATAGAAGAAGCACGTGCCAAGCTTCTCGCGCAGATTGAAAAATTAAGGAGCGAGACTGCGGCCATACACAAAAAAGTTATTGTGAAAGAGCAAGTCTCCAAGGAATGGTACGAGCGCTACCGATGGTTCATCACTACTGATGGCCTCTTGGTAATTGGCGGCCGTGATGCGTCATCCAATTCTGCATTAATACGTAAGCATTTGACAGAGCACGACATTGTTTTTCATGCTGAAGTTCACGGCTCACCATTTTTTATTATAAAAAATGCTGCAACTTTTGCAGCAACGCAAGAAGGCACAATTAATTCGTCCTTGTATCAGGTTGCACAGGCTACCATCTCATTTAGTAGGGCATGGAAGGATGGACTCTCTAGCGCCGACGCATATTGGGTCATGCCAGAGCAGGTAAAAAAGGGGGCACCAACAGGGCAGTTCTTACCAAAGGGCTCGTTTGTAATAGAGGGCAAACGCAATTACCTCAAAGGAGTAGAGTTAAGGCTTGCAATAGGCATCATGCAATTAAATAACAGAGAAACAGTTCTCTGTGGCCCGGAGGAAGCGATAAAGAAACATTCGATCTTTTATGCAGTAATACTGCAGGGCGGCATGGATCCAATGAACGCCGCAAAGAAGGTCAAGTCAGAATTTGTAAAAATAGCTGACGACAATATCAAGATTGCAGAATCAATAAAGCACATAAGCCTTGACGAATTTGTAAGAGCATTGCCAACAGGGCAATCCCGATTGTCTTTTACCGCAAGGGGTCAACAGCAGCTGCTGCAAGAGGCAGCATCATTATCACCATCATCACCGTCAGTTGCTGCAGAATCAGGCGACAAATAATAGGTAATCAAAACATCGAAGAGTGGAGAGAGACACTAAGAAGACCATCATCTAGTGGGATCCCATAGGATGTCAAAGGATCGAGAATTTTTCAACAATAAAGCAATTGGCACAGAATGAAACAAAGAATAACGATAGACCGTGACCAATAGACTGTGATCAGTGGCTATATATATATAGAGAGAGAGATAGCGACTTTTCTCCCGGGAAAATCAGATAAGTAATTAAAGCCAGAATTCCGAATATTTTTCGTGGTAAAAAAGCCCATCAGAGAACATACTGATGCACATATGACTACAAGAGTGCTTGTGAGGGACATCATGAACAGTCCGGTTGTTTCTGCATCCCCTAATGACACCATCCACGATATTGCAAAAAAGATGAAAGACGAAAACATTGGAAGTATAATCATTATAGAGAAGGACAAGCCAGTGGGCGTCGTCACTGATTGGGATATTGTTTCTAAGGCCATGGTCAACGATACCAAGCCAAGCCAGATAAAAGCAAAGGACGTAATGAAGGAGCTCTATACGATAGAAAGTGAGGAGAGTATTACAGAGGCCGCTCGCATGCTACGCAAACACAACATCAAGCGTCTTGGTGTGGTCTACAAGAATAGACTTGTTGGTATCATTTCCTCTTCAGACGTCATTGCAGTAACTCCTGATCTTGTAGAGATAGTATCTGAAAAAGCTACCATAATAAGAGGCGAGCTTGGCATAGCTCGCTCTGCCAGCAATGTATCTGGATTTTGTGATCAATGTGGTGAGTGGTCAGACCTCTTGCAGTATGATGAGGGCACATTCATTTGTGAAGTGTGCAGGGGCGAATCGTCTAGTGCTGGAGGCGCGTAATGTAGCTTTTCTTGCCGATGCGATGCTGGGAAATATCGCCCGCAAGCTTCGCATTTTTGGATTTGATACAGTATATAGGGCACAGGCTCATGATGACGAAATCTTAAAGATAGGCATCGAGCAGGACCGAGTGATCTTAACGGCGGACAAGGAGCTATTCAAACGAATAGTCAAGGTTGGCGCTCGGGGCGTCCTAGTGAGGAGTGGCGCAAGCGAGTTTGAAGCCTTAGTACAAATTCTTATGAAGAATGGAATAACGTCTGTCGGTATGAACGGTATTGGCTCACGATGTTCGGTATGTAATGGACACTTGAAGCAAAGGACATTGGATCAGGTCAAAAATGATGACGATGATGATGATAATTGTAATAATAATGATGGTGTCATTGTGCCGGACAAGGTTATAGCATGCCATAACCAATTTTTTCAATGTATTTCCTGCGGCAAGATGTACTGGGAGGGAGGCCATGTCAAGCGCATAAGAGATCTTGTCCAAAATATAGATGCTAAGCTTGTTGGCAGAGACTGTACCACGACTACCGCTTAAAGCTATATAGGGAGAGAGATAGTTCTGCATCAAAAGGTTAAAATTCCGTGAAAAGGCCGAACACGATCAGATGAGCTCAAATTCTGCTTTAGAACAGATGACTGGCAAGGTTTTAGATCAAAAGGAAGCTGAACTGATTTCTCAGATAGATTCTGCTTACCAAGAGTCGCTTGACAACCTTGAATCTTCCCGTGGCAAGCTGGAGGCTGAGCGCACAAGGATAATCGAAGCTGCAAAAAAGCAGGCCGAGAACCTTAAGCGCCAGATTATTGGATCGGCAAGGCTTGGAGCCCGAAACCAAGAGCTTCTGACAATTGAAAATGCTGTAAATAAAGCCTTTGAAGAGGCAAAGAAAAAGCTGCAGGCCTCAGGTAGCACGGATAGATACAAGCAGTTGTTAAAGCAGATGATCGAAGAAAGCATGTCAGCTGTTGGAGAATCGAATGCAGTTATCATAGAATGCAATAAAAATGATGTGGAGCTTGTAAGGAACGTGGTGTCAGAATTGCAGACCAGCGGCAAGCTGCAGCAGCAGGCAAGGGTGTCAGACCAGCATATTGACGTGCTTGGAGGTATTAGAATAAAATCAGCAGATGGCACGATGTCATACGATAATACTCTTGATTCCCGTATTGAACGACTCAAACCTTTAATAAGGAAAAACATTGCCCAGATGCTAAGAGGAGTGGAATAAAGATTGGTAGCAAAAGGGAGGATTGTTTGGATTAGTGGACCAGCGGTTAGGGCAGACGGCATGTCTTCGGCAAAAATGTACGAAACTGTTGAGGTGGGCGAGTCAAAGCTCATCGGCGAAGTAATCAGATTAACCGGCGACATCGCATTTATTCAGGTATATGAGTCAACGTCTGGCTTAAAGCCTGGTGAACCTGTTACGGGCACTGGCCAACCGCTTTCAGTGCTACTTGGCCCTGGAATCATTGGCAAGATCTACGATGGCATTCAACGTCCCTTGGACGAGATTGCAGCAAAATCGGGTGCCTACATTGGCAGAGGCGTGATGACAAGCCCAGTCGACATGAAAAAGAAATATACGTTCAAGCCCAGCGTGAAAAAAGACGATCAAGTAAGCTCTGGATCAATTCTAGGGACTGTAGAAGAAACACCTCTTTTGACTCATAGCATCTTAGTTCCACCAAATCATCCAGGTGGCAAGATAACCGATATTGCAAGCGAGGGCGATTATGATATTGAGCAAATAATTGCAACCACTGAAAAAGCTGGCAGCGAAAAAGTTCAGCTAAAAATGTATCACAAATGGCCGGTAAGAAAGCCAAGGCCATATGCTGCGCGCTACGACCCAACAGTCCCGCTCGTGACAGGTCAGCGAGTCATTGACACCTACTTCCCGATTGCAAAGGGTGGAACCGGCGCAATTCCAGGTGGCTTTGGCACAGGCAAGACTGTAACGTTGCACCAAATCGCCAAATGGGCAGATTCTAAGGTAGTTGTATACATTGGCTGCGGCGAACGCGGCAATGAAATGACAGAAGTGCTTGTCGAGTTCCCGCATCTTATAGATCCCCGATCCGGTCGGCCGCTCATGGAGAGGACAGTGCTTGTAGCAAACACAAGTAATATGCCGGTGGCTGCAAGGGAAGCATCGATCTATACAGGCGTGACAATTGCAGAATACTACCGCGACATGGGTTACGATGTTGTGCTTGTAGCTGACTCAACGAGTCGATGGGCTGAGGCACTCCGCGAGATGTCAGGACGTCTTGAAGAAATGCCTGCAGAGGAAGGCTACCCATCGTACCTGGCTTCAAGGCTTGCAGAATTTTACGAAAGAGCAGGCAGGGTAAGGGCGCTTGGCTCCCCAGAGAGAGCTGGGTCTGTCACTCTAGTAGGCGCAGTATCGCCATCAGGTGCAGATTTTACCGAGCCAGTGACGACGCATACAATCAGGTTCATCAAGACCTTTTGGGCGCTTGATACAAGGCTTGCGTATTCAAGGCACTACCCATCGATCAACTGGATGCAGTCATACTCAGGCTATCTTGAGGATGTGAGCAAGTGGTGGAGGGAGAATGTGACAGGCGAATGGTACAATCTCAGGGCAGAGTCGTACCATGTACTTCAGAGAGAAGACACTCTTAAGGAAATCGTCAGGCTGCTTGGCCCTGAGGCACTACCGGATGAAGAAAAACTAGTACTTGAAGTCGCGCGCATGGTCAAGATCGGCATATTGCAGCAGAACTCTTTCGACAAGGTAGACACCTACTGCAGCCCTCAAAAGCAAGTCAAGATGGTGGGATTGATGGTAAAGTTCTACAAAGAAGCTCAAAAGGCACTGAAGGCAGGCATCCCGCTTGCAGATATTAGGGCGATGCCGATAATCCCGGCTTTGCTGAAATCAAAATTTGAAATACCAGAAGATCAGCTTAACAAATTTGACGAACTAGACAGACAGATAAACGAACAATTTCACAAGGCCGCAGCCGCAGGCGGAGGAGAGGGTGCAACAGCAATGAAGGAGAAGAAAGAGGCGGAGGTAGTTGCCTGAGATGGCGACTACATCTTATGGAATAGAATACACAAAGGTAGCCGAACTCAAGGGACCGCTGATGATAATTGATGGCGTCACCAAGGTGTCATTTGATGAGCTCGTTGAAATCGAGACAGTAGATGGCGAGCATAGGCTCGGAAGAGTGCTCGAAGTGGGCTTTGGTAAAGCTATAGTTCAGGTGTTTGAGGGAACTACAGGTCTTACAATTACAGGCACAAAAGCGAAATTTATTGGCAAAACTATGGAAATGCCGGTTTCACAGGAACTTCTTGGAAGAGTCTTT
>DATMWK010000083.1:0-4172 GCA_035562555.1 Nitrososphaera sp.
TCCTGTCAATGTATTCGAATGGCTTGAAACACCTGGCCATCCTGCATCTGACAAAAAGGCTTTCATGATAAGAGAAAAGGACTGTATATTCTGTATTGCATGTGAAAATGTCTGTCCGCCTCAGGCAATCAAGATATTCAAGAAAGGCTAACTAACTTTCTGATGCAAGTATCTATAAATATACAGAGAGATATCTCTTCAAAGAGCTGATACAATGTACGGCCTAGGCGCATTTATTTACATCATATTCTTAGCCATTGGTTGGATTTTGATGCTATACACGCTCAACTTCTACTACCTCGCATACTATTCTCGCAACAACATTCCTCATGAAAGAAAAAAGCGCCAAAAAGTAGAGCTACCAACCAATCTTCCAACAGTCACGATACAACTGCCATTATACAATGAAAAATATGTAGTAAAGCGTCTGATAGACGCTGTCTGCCGGATGGATTATCCAAAAGACAGATTCGAGATTCAGGTCCTGGACGATTCAGATGATGACACAGTCGACTTGATAAGATCAATTGTCGATGAGTACAGGTTTAAAGGATTTGATATTGTCCACTTGCGGCGAAAAGATCGAAGTGGTTACAAGGCCGGTGCTCTTAAAGAAGGCATAAAATATGCCAAGGGAGAGTTCGTTGCCATATTTGACGCTGACTTTATCCCGCCGAGATGGTTCCTAAAGAGTGCTGTAGGACACTTCTATGCAGACCCCAAGCTAGGTCTTGTGCAGTGCAAGTGGGGCCACGTTAATGAAAATTACTCTACCCTTACGGAGGCACAGGCGGTTTCGCTTGATCTGCACTTTTTAATTGAGCAAAAGGCCAAGAGCCTTACTCATCTTTATATGAACTTCAATGGCACAGCGGGTATTTGGAGAACGTCATGCATCAATGAGGCAGGGGGTTGGCACACTAGCACCCTTGTCGAGGATCTTGATCTCAGCTATAGGGTTCAGATGAGGGGTTGGAGGTGTCTCCTTCTGGAAGATGTCGTTGTCGATGCCGAGCTTCCAGTGCAAATGAATGCTGCAAAACGACAACAATTCAGATGGGCGAAGGGCTCAATCCAGGTGGCTCTGAAACTACTGACTGATGTAATGCTCGGTCGCAACATCCCGATTGAAACTAAGACCCAAGCATTCATGCAACTTACAAGGCACATTATAAACCCTTTGTTCCTTGTTCAGTTTCTAATATTTCCAATGCTTCTTGCCATGGACTTTGAACTCTATACTGTATCTTGGGCTCCACTGATCTCAATATTCATGTATGTTATGATGGGGCCAGGAGGGTACCTAATTATTATTAACAAGACATGGAGTGGCGAAAAATGGCGAGAAAAGGCCCAGCAGTTTTTCTTCTTAATGTTCTATTCAACAGGATTATCGGTCAACAATACTGTCGCAGTGTTTGATGCAATTTTTGGGAGGAAGAACGAGTTCCTACGTACCCCCAAGTTTGGAATCGTTAACAAGAGCGACAACTGGAAAAACAAAGAATACGTGCTCCCCTTCACGAAGACTACACTTTTGGAAATGTTCTTTGCAATTTATGGATCGATGGCTGTCTTCATTTCAATATTTACAGGAAATTCACTATACGCTCCTATGATAGCAATTCCAACAATTGGGTTCATTTACGTGGCATATCTTAGCATTGTCCACTCCTCTTTTAGGAAGAAAAAGCAAATCACAGGCCGAGACTATGCACATACAATAATCGCTGATGGGCGTACCACCGATGTTGGATCTACAACTATGAGTTCCTCTACAGCTACTGCTGCGAACAGCGACACCGGCAGGACGGCCTCGAAAACCTTAGGCCAGAAACTGGCCCTTGCAGGGATGCTTGCGTTTCTGACGATGGGTGCAAGCGTTGCGTATTTTGGGTACCAGAACACAATGTACCTCCTCGACAAGGCTATCGGGTTCGTTGCACGTGCAGAGACTGCCCAGACGCCAGAGCAGCTGGCAGGGTACATAAAGCTAACGCAAAAATTGATACCCTCAGATGGGAACCCCGTCTGGCTCTTTCCAACACCTAAGACTGACTTCGCCCTGATCCAAGACAATCTTGACAGTATGATCGTTCGAGCGAATATCGCCTCAGCGATGGATCCCCTCAGCGACAGCTACAGTATTGCAATAAGAGACATGCATATGTCAGCTGGAACTATCAGGACAAACCTTCTAGAGTTAATCCCATACACGTACATTACACTCAGCAATATTATACTGGCAGGCTTGTGGGTAACCGCAATAATAGCCATATTTGCACTACTGAGAAAGATCAGAACAACAAAAACCACATCAACAATCCGATACAATACTTTTTAAGGTCAGATACCCTAGTGCTTTCATCACAAAGCAGATAGACTTATCATCATCCCTTGAGGGATTTAGGAGGGCTTTTATTAAGCTTTTTGGTTATTATGCTGGTGTAAATTTCTTTACAAAGTTCGCTTCCAACCGCTACATTCAGTTTTTTTAATAAATTTAGAGATCCTACCGCATGTCCGTAGAGGAAAAACTTGTCAACAGAATTTTCTCTTTTGGATCAGCCGGAATAAAGAAGACGGATCTGCGAAGAGAATTTGGGGACATCGATAATACGTTAGAGAATCTTATAAGCAGGGGTGATATTTTCGTTGACAAGCGAGCCAACGCATACTTTTGCTTCCACAAAAGTCACTATATTCAGAGCCTACTCAATTCAGATCCTAGGTTCAGGCTAACTTATGAGATGATCAAATCGGTTGACGACTCGGTCAGCAGCTCGAGTAAAGATCTGGTTCGCGCTATTGAAATACTTGCAAATAACGTTTCAAACCTGGCAAGTCTTCTGTTAGAAATGAAAAATGACCCGCGGTCATGGCTTGCACAGCTAACGCTAACACATGACGTTCCTATAACTGAGATACAAGAGGGAAAGATGAGCGTTCAGGAATTCAAAGAAGAATTTGATGCTGTTTTGGCCAACACAGGATCCTCAATAGGATGGATCGAGTTAGCTAACATACGCAACAAGATCTGTAACCACTGCAATATTTCTTCAGAGGAGTTCTATCGGCTTGTAAGTGAGTTGACTAATATGCATCAAGAGAAGTATGAGCTTTCCACCGGTGGTCGGGAAGGAGTTATGGTCAGAGGGTTATTGCATGGATTTGTGAGGTGTATCTGATAGTTGTACCCCTATAAACTAGATCGCAATCCCTATCCTAGCGGCCCTACTCCGACACTTAATGACGCCTTGATTCTGGGCGGCAAGAGGCACAAAGAGGCCAAAGCTGCCGTGCTGTCCTCCATTTTGGACCTTCGTTCTAAGGTAGGTATTGGGACCGCCACAGATAAGGACTTCAGACTTGTTACTATGATACAAGATGTTGGTTCCGGCAAAACGCACCTCGCTCTACATACCAGGGGGATCAAGGAAGTCTCAGACAGTGCGATCGTCTCGTACATTGACCTGTCACAGATATCACCCCGCAGCATGCATAGTCTCTATGGGGCAATGCTTGCAGGGTTTACAGATGAGTATGTTGCAATATTGAGAAAGACTGTTATTGATTACTTACTCCAGAGAGCTGAGCAGAATGCTCCAAGCGCAAAAAGGATTTTTAACTACAGCTTCATCGACTTCATAAAGGGCAAGAGGTTGGCAGACAAGGCGGCTGAGCTCTTGCGATATCAAATTGTGCCGAACTATTCTGCAATTGATGAGACTCTTTCAAATGAATTCTCATCGACAGAAATCACAATATTAAAACTAGTGATTGAAGGCAATTTTAGGGTGGATGTACAGAATGTTTCAACCCTTGAAGACATTATAGAAAGCTTGACAGCTCTCGCCAGACTGAACCTGAAGTTTTTGCATAAGATAACTCTGTTCCAGATAGACGAGTTTGACTCTGATAAAGAGTCAGTCGAACTTGTCAAGGCGGTGATTAACGCACATCTTCCCGGAACAGTGCTCATGCTCATATTCACGCCAGCATCGTACGATGAGATACGCAGAACATCAGTCTCAGTTTTTGACAGACTGGAAAAAGCTAATTACAAAATAGATATTGCTGGCTCTAACACACTTGATGAGATAATAGATATCGTGCTTGAATACCTTAGGCATCATGACATAAGCAAGAGCGTTTGTGAAGAACATGAACGT
>DATMWK010000084.1:0-40565 GCA_035562555.1 Nitrososphaera sp.
ATTGACTCTATAGAAGGTCATTGAAACACCCTAAAAGTGGAAAGCAATTATCTCATTCTTCTAACACTAGACTGCAGATAGATCATTCTTAACTTTTAAAATAAATGGTTTGATATTGTTCTGCTAAAACATGTGAGTACAAAAAGAGCAGCGCCGTATGACTGAGACAAAAAGTAGAATCAATCAAAAAACTTCGACTGCATTACCAAAGTGGGGTAGAGGGATATGCTGCCATCACGGGACATAGCTGTTCTTTCTCGAGGAGAGAAGACAGCGGGGAGGTAATGGCGGCAACATACCTCTTACCCCACGTCCCTTATAATGTGGTTATGCTTTATATGAACATTATTGAATTTATCAAAGTTATAATAATAATAATAATGTCCCCACTATCCCAAATTAATAGCTCCTAAACTGTGAGCTTGGATTTTCTTACAATTGTTCTTTTGAGGTTTATCTTATCATAGCAGTTCAAAATTATTTCTTGCCCAATAAATGATATCGCATCTTGACATACTCATCTTTTTTAAATGAGATGACTAGCCTTTTTCTCAAATCCTCGCTTTACAATGTAAAGGCTACAGAGCATGCAAAAGAAAAAGAAGAGGAGTGGCTGGGATTTGAACAGTTAGTTCTCTTTCCATAGCTGTCCACTTTAGCCAGTGATAAAGATGGCCTTAGAAAGGTGCTAAGGTTGCGGGTTTAAATCCGCCTGTGAAAAGCCTTTATACACATCGGCTATAACTATGCCAATTTTTTATCTATAGAGGAGATAGGCACTGTTCTAGTGGTGGTTATATCAGGAAGCAAAAGGAGATCTGAATCGTCTATATGTGCAAAGCCTGTAATGGAGGAACCATCAAGTCCAATACTATATCTAAAGAAGTCTTCAATGTCAGCAGGCATTGACAAATACCTTGCAAGGAATTTGCCAAGCACATCTGTGTATCTTATCTTAACAATTCTAATGACTTATTATTGTCCCGTTCTGATGTGCTGAACTTGCTACTCACGCCTCTCTGACTCCAACAATTCATCAGTAAAGATGAAATTATTCTTTCTTAGCTTCATCAAGAAATGCGATAATTGTTCATAATCCAAAAAATAGCTGCAATCCAATTTTGGATTTACCCTTGCATCAGAGCGTATACCTATTGAAATTCCAGCTTTTCTGAAAGCAGGGTTATCATTTTCAGAATCACCTAGATACAGAGTGCCTTTGCGGTCTATAGAAGCATAGGGTAGCTCTGAAATGACAGTATCAAAAGCTATGCCCTTGTTACACTCTATGCTGTATATATCAACGAATGGGTGCTCACTATATTTCTGAACGAAAATATCCACAGGAACAGGCGATTTCTTTAGATTTGCAACTATCCTGTTGATAAAATGAGTGATGCCTCTCCTGTAATAAGGCCAATCCTCGCTAAGCAGGTGACGCCAATCTATGGTCAGACCAGCCAGTATGCCGTCACTGGTATGCTTGCGCTCAATAACCATACGTGAAAACTCTTCACATGAACTTATTTCTTGGGCAATAGCTTCTAGAGGTCTTGACTTCAGTTGCAGCACCTGCAAATCAGCATATAGAACACGTTTTTCAATAGTTCGTGGAGATCCGTTATTTCTGAGAACAAGCGTTTCAAGGCCCATGATACAAGATAGTACCCTTGCAAAGGCTGTTGTTTTATTCCTGAGGAACTCAAAGTCCTTAGTGGAGATTACGCAGACAGGTATCTCAGAACAAACTTTCTCCAGTATCTCTTCAAGCTGACTTGGAACAATATTTGTCTGTAGATTTTTAGCATCCACTGTACGAACAAGCGTCCCATCGTAGTCAGTTAGTATGGCATGCACTCTTTGCTTGACCATTTCAATTGCACCTCTGTCCAAACCTGCTGCTTCGCATGAAAGCAGAAAGAATTAGTTTTTGACACTTTTGCATTCTTTTTGTCCACCTTCTTAGTTTTTAATGGCAGGCATTATCAGCACCTTTTACTCTTTCTGGAAAAGGGCGGTTCTCGCTTCTTAATTCAGCCAAGGCTAATGCCATAGCCCTGAAGAATAGTAACATAATATGTTAGAAATAAAGCTAGCTGTGATCACATCTCATGATGTGAGTAAAACAAGCTTACACTATTTTATCGATAACTCGAATTCCGAGAGAACCAATAGCGTTCCGGGTTGCGCCCAGTCCTTTTTATTATCTACGGCATTAAATTAGCTTGTTTTACGAAGTCCTCGGACAAAACCACCAGCAATGCCAATGCCAAGAGTCAGTCAAGTCCTTCATATTCAAATGTTGTACCTTGGTAAAGTGTATTCTCAATAGCCGTGGTCTCAAGTTCGGGCGTGAAGTAAAAGTCTTTCCTCGCTTTAAGTTTGACATCTCTGCTAATCCTAACCATCTTGCCATCATGTCTTAAAGCAAGAGTTCGAATTATCTTCTGCTCTTTAAGGAGTTTTTCTAATTGATCATTTACGCCTTCTATAGTAAATGAGTGTGCACCCCATTTTAGTACTTCAATTTCAAGAGGTTGTCGTTCTTCGTTGCTCATTACATTAGTATTATATTGTGTATGCTAGTAACTTAAAAGATGGATCATGTTTTCATTCTATTAGCAATTGGGCTGGCCATCCCACAGACGTCTACTCTTCCCTCTAGGTGCTAGGCTATAGTTTGGTGTTCAAAAAAGAGAATGAAGGAAGGAAGCACTTGTCATAATAATAGTAATTATTATTACTTATTATTACTTTTAACTTCTGTTGTAATCAGACATGGATAACAATAGTAGCAGTAGTAATAGTAGCTGTGATTCTCGTTTGCATGCATATAAAAACGGCAAGACCTTTGAGGAATGCAAAGAAGAAGCCAGAAAAAATACAGAATTACTATCAGAGGAAATTTTAAAGAAGAATGGTGAAGTTTCATGGGCAAGAATATTGGAAATGGCAGACTATGATGAATTAGTTTACAAATTAACTTTAAAATATCTTCGACAAAAAGGATATGACATAGGTTATAATAAAGTTCCAAGAGTTAAGGCATAAAACACACACCACATTATCTCATTATTGCATTTGGTAAGTGGCTATCTTATAACCAAAAGTTTGTTGATCAGGTGTTTTTACATGTTAGCTTATACAAACAGGAAAACTTTAAAGCTAAGAAGTTGTATTGACGATCATTAAAGTCCATTTAAAGAACTGATATCGTTCTGGCTTCCACCAGGTCCACTTTTACTGTGAGGGAACTACGCGTTGAATTAGGCTTTTTAGCAAGTTGTCGGACAAAACCTCTAGCAATGCCAATAGTGGCAGTGATACTTTTCCTTTCATACGAGGATAGTTAGTATAGAACGCATAAGCAACCAGCAATAATATTGATGCCTAGTAATATTCTGTGTACATTTCTTTCATAATTATTTAGATAGTGTAAAATGCATAATAAAGCTGTATCAAGCTAAGCACATGTGTGTGTATATATTCAAGTCCAATGAAAAGTGGATGGGTAAAGTCATAGCATGTATTGACTTGAATGCCTTTTATCCATCCTGTGAGGAGCTAAGAGACTCATCATTGAAGGGAAAGGCTCATGCAGTCATCATGACAGATGAAAAAATGGGAGATATTATGAAAGGAGCAGTTTCCTCATGCTCATACGAAGCAAGGAGATATGGTATTAGCTCTGCCATGTCACTTTCAAAAGCCAAATCATTATGCCCGGATTTAATACTACATTCTGTAGACATACCCTACTACAGAGAGATCTCTGACCAGGTAATGAATGCAATTCGGGGATATGCCGATACCCTAGAACAAGCAAGTATAGATGAAGCCTTCTTGGACTGTACAACAAGAATCCAAAGCGAAAGTCCCGAAACGTACGCTGCAAAAATAAAAAAGACAATTAGAGACAAATGTGGCGGGCTATCATGCTCTATAGGAGTAACATCAACAAAGTCTGCTGCAAAAATCGCATCTGATTTTGAGAAACCTGACGGTCTAACCGTTGTTTATCCTACCGAGCTAAAGAAGTTTCTGGAGCCCCTCGATGTCGGAACTGTGGCCGGCATTGGACCAAAAACACAAAGAGCATTAAAAGAGATAGGAATTGATACACTAGGGCAATTAGCAAAAGCAGATGTTCAGAAACTAAAAGAATTGTTTGGAAAAAATGGTTATTGGATGTGGAAGGTCGCTAACGGCACCGATGACGAGACCGTAGCTCCAAGAACTGACAATGTATCTTTCAGTACCGAGAATACCTTGGCAATCTATACTCGAGATAAAGAAAAGATTCATTCGCATCTTTATGAGCTGGTTGAAGACATTCACCAACGGCTTAGAGAACATGGCTACCTGTTTAGAACAGTGGGCATTAAGCTTGTAAGAACAAATTTTTCAGTAGAAACCAGGGTGACCACATTTGAGGGGTTCCGAAATGATAGCCAGAGTATTTCTTCAGCCATAGGTCGATTATTGGATAAGTTTGAGCTATCTGAAAATAAGCCGCCAGTGAGGAAAGTTGGTTTATTGGTAACCCATCTAGCACGGGAAGAGATTGTTCAAAAGAAGAAGAATGCTCAAAGGAGCCTATTAGACTATTATCAGTAGGACAATTATTATCTTTTGTTCGACGTTTTTATTGAGGTAAAGATTTTTCTTCTTCTTCAAAACAAAAAAAAGTTGTGAGACACAAATGAAAGAAAATTAAGGCAGCAAGATTCCTAACAAGCTAATTTAACTTGAGCTAAGATGATTTTGACTCCAGCTATGGCGGATCTGCAGCATTCTAGCGTGAATTAATAAGGGGCTCAAGAACTGTAACCTCTCTCACTAACACTACAGAATTTTTTATACTCTTGAAGCTAAGATAATTCAATTGCCAGCATACCTCATGAGTATAATATTAAAAAAGATGGAGCGGGTGCTCAGTCGTGAAAAAAAGTTGCAGCGCCTGACTGCGCTCCGCGGCCTCCAAATGGAGGAACAAGATGATCCCTTCAAGATCCTTATAGGAACTATTTTGTCAGCACGCACAAGGGATGAGAACACTACCAAGGTTATCAAGAAACTTTTTGCAAGGTTTATGACACCAGATGACATTGCATCAGCTGATATTGAAGAAATAAAGAACCTAATCCGTAGCATCGGCTTTTACAATATTAAGGCCAAACGGATCAAACAGGTTTCACAGATAATAGTGAACAAATTTGGCGGCCAGGTCCCTAATGACATAGATAGTCTTTTGGAGCTGCCCGGAGTGGGCAGAAAGACTGCAAATTGTGTGCTTGTATATGCCTTCAATAAACCAGCAATACCTGTAGATGTACACGTACATAGGATCTCCAATCGGCTTGGGCTTGTCGGCACGAAAACAGTCAAGCAGACAGAGATCGAGCTAAACAAGATGGTTGATAAGCGGCTATGGACAAGGGTAAACAATACTTTTGTAATGTATGGACAAAATGTCTGTCTGCCTGTCAGGCCCATCTGCAAGATATGCGATCTAAAAGAGATATGCAAATACTACAATTACAGTCACAACAACAACGACGGCAACAACTATTCTAATCAGAAGGCTTTCTCTTCTTGAATATCAGAAGGCCTGCGACTAGGCCAAATATTCCTGCAATAATTGCAAATGGCACAAAGTAGAGCGGCGACTGGTTAAAGCTTCCGAATAAGACTTGAAAAGCTATATCCCCTGCATATGCATCGGCAAGGGTTGAGTTCCTATCATTGCCATAGACTACTATAGACGCAGCTGCAAAGTCCCCGACATCGAGTCTATCAAGTACGATTCTCTGACCATTTGTGACTGCCAAGCCGCTATTCTCCGTATAAGTCACACTTATGGGCTGCTCAGTTGACCAACCATTTTCGCTGTCATACATTCGGGCATATCCTGCCTCTGGGGTATTTACAGCTACCCAGTACCTCTTTGATTCATCACCATATATCCCAAGTTCGATGAATTTTTCGCTTGGTGCAGGCTCCTGTATCTTTATTATGGTTCTGGCGCCTTCTCTTGGGATATATGACATATTGTTCTGTATTGCAAGTATCCAGCTAGACTGCTTAGGTTGGTCAAATGTATATACAAGAGGATCCTGTTCATTACGGTTCGAAGCAGTATAAGGAATCACAAAGCTTTCGCTTCTCTCAGTTTTGACCACCTGGAAATCATCTTGACTTTGTGCAAATGCCAAAGCTGGCGGAAGAAACACTGAGACTACAAGAAGAAGTAGCCCAGCAGCAGCAGCAGCAGCAGCAGCAGCAACCAGCATACGCATGTTCTTTGTTAGTAATTTAGCTGTTTCTTAATATATACGCCTCGCCTGCGTCCCCCATTTGGCTCATTATATGTTATTGAATGGCAAAGGCTATACTGTGAGACACTACATAGACAATTGAGACCTGAGAGTCTGTAGCTGAAGATAATTTTTTCTAGCATGTAGGAGAATTCAATTTTTTGTACATCCCACAAAAAATTCTTGTTAGCAGCTATGTAGTTACATTCTTACTGTTAATGCATGTGGAATGACTTCAAATGTTGCAGGCAAAATTCCAATCGGCTCTCCATCTACTGTAACAGTAACATCTCTTTCCTTTGATATTAAAGAGACTTTCCTAGCCTGTCTATAAGTTATATTGTCTTCTTCTTGGTAATTGCCATCTTTCATGTTAATGAACTCATCTACCATTTTGAGGCTTCCAGAATCTTTTAGAATGACCAGATCAAGCAATTCATCTGACATATTAGCGTGGGGTGCTACTTTGAACCCACCTCCTAGGAATTGACCATTGGCAACTACTGCCATTGTCATCTTGATAGCAAATTTCTTTTCATTGTTATCCACGGATACTTCACACTCGTTACTTTGGTAGGTGGGCAGAGTAGCAGCAATACTTGTGATTGTAGAGACAATTCTACTGTTAACTACTTCTCTGACTTTCTTTGACCTATCAATTATCTCTGCAGCAACACCCATCTCTGCAGCATTGAGAAAAATCCTGCTTATTGTTGACGAATGGTCTTCTTGATTTGTAACTGTGACATAGATTACATCTATCTTTTTTGGTTTACCTAATTGAAATTTCTTGCAACAGTTAACAATCCCTTCGGGTAAGCCCAAAGACTTGGCAAGAACATTTCTTGTGCCGGCTGGTATAACTCCCATTATTGCATCAGGATTTATTGTTCTTAAAGGAGGAAATTCAGATGGTGGTGGTAGTCCACTACCACTACCAGTGGTCTTGTTAGAATGTATTCCTACTGGTTCTTCAAAAAAACCATTTGCAACTTCATTTAAAGTTCCATCACCGCCTATAGCCACAACTTTTTTGAACCCTTGTTTTAAAAATTGTCGTGCCAGCGTAGTCCCGTCGCCAGCTTTCTTAGTCAAAGCTACTTCAACGCTAGTAGCACCTAGCACCTCTTTGATCTCAGAATATAGATCATTCCATCCTTTTCCAGTCAGGCCGCTGCTGGAATTTGGGTTGACCACCAATACGGTATCAGTTTCCTTTTGCTTGATTGACTTTTTCCTATGATAGATTCTCTTCAAACGTGGACGAGAAGAAGTGGTAGTAGTACTTATAGAGCGATGGGATGCCAGTGGAGCAGAAGTAGTAGAAGAAGTAGTTACATTTTGTTCAACAGCCATTCTCACTTAACCTACGGTAACATGGCAGATAAACTAACCTTTGAAACCCTGATTATCTCTCTCTCTCACTAAGAATGTATAATAACTCATTTAATTCATAATCGCCCATATTTTCTATCAAACCTGAATCTGAAGATCATGGCTACGTCTCCTATAGGGAATATGTTGTCAAGCATCTTGGAGCTAGGAGAATAGAATTCGTCTCAACTGCTATCATATGCGCTGTATTTGCTGTATCTTTTGCTCACCTTGAGTACTATTACATTAAAGATCCTGCCTTGCAAATCTCTAATGGAAAGGTCGAAGTAACTGATGCCAACTTTGACAGAAGCAGAGAGACAAAACCAATCATTGGTAACATGTATCAGTATCACTTATTCCCAATGCTTTTCATCTTTGGTTTGATTAGCTTTGTTGCCCTATGGGACGATATGACCTTCAAGCTACTTGGAAGACATAATAGAAGAAAGGCGCTAATGCTTGGATTTGCCAATCTAATAGCAGCTATCACAATCGAGGATTTTGCATGGTTTGTCAACAGGTGGTTGGTTCCTTTGGCTGATGATCCAAAAGGTGGACAGCTCATGCAATTTTCTGACTGGACTTCGATGCATCTTGGTGCGATAGATTTAGGCAGTTTCGTCATACCAAATTGGTATATCATTGCCCTTGCAATAGTCACACTAGCATACTACGGAGCATTTAGAAAGCACGACCAAGTATACTGATAGAAAATGTGAGAAAATATCTCGCCGATAATTCAAAAAAATTTTAAGTAATTGCCTATTAGTTAAGCCAATGAGCAATGATGTACTGCTATATGCTTTTTTAATTTACTTGTTTTCTGCTTCTTAGGCCAATTACCTTTTGTAGTATATGCGTCAGGATCGAACTTTACGCCTAGAGCTTGTTCTTAGAGCGCAGATATATAGCAATGCCTGCTATAATCACGGCAGTAGGTGTGACATAGAACAGCATCAATTCCTCAAATGGAATCAACTGGTTGCCTACAGAAATGTCAAAGCTTGCTACTAGAGGGTTGTCTTGATACTTTTCGTCGCCAGGTATCCTAGTTTGCAGAGATACTGCATAATTGCCTGTGTCATTAAAGGTGTATGGAATAGCTATGTCGCTAAACTCCTGAAATTTATAAGGCACCTGAGCGATGACAGCACCTGACTGCTTGTCGGTAACCACCATTGCAGCATAGAGATTGTAAATATTTGAATTATTTTCAAGCACACTAAAATTTAGAGATGTGGAACTATCGTTTGCAATTGGAGTAGCGGGATTTGGTGAAAATACCACTTGATAGTTGTCTATATTTTTTGTAGCACCAAAGAAGTGGGCATTAGCAACTCCTGTTTGGATTGTAAGAAGAAGAATGCAAATTGTGAGGACAAAGGATGGTGGTGGCAGTTTGGGCATTTTTTGCTAGTAAGACTATAATACTGTATATACATATTTCAACACTACGTAGTACATTTCGCGAATATACACCTCAAAGCTCATTTTTGTCAATTCTTCATCTCTTATTGTAAAGAGAGAAAAAAATAATATAGATTCTCATTCCTCTTCCTACTTTAGCTCTGTTCTGCCGGCTTTCTGTACGTCCTTATTTTTCTTCTTTCCTTTCATAAATAGAACGGCGCTGACTATTCCAACTGCAACCACTGCTGCTGAAGGCAGTGCAATATACAGATAGTCAAATGGCCCTGATACATTGATAAAAAAGGTAAATGTCAGGACTTCTCCGCTATAGATTTTGTCATTCAAATCAACATACAGAACATATTTGCCGGCTTGTGTGAATGTAAATTCGTGAGTATAGTGTCCAGAAGGTACAATTATTGGATTTGTCGTTTGAAGTACAATGCCATCCTTGACCATCCTCATCATAATTGGGACATCAGATGGGTGATCACCATTGACCCCTGCTATTCTTAGCAGAATACTTGTTGGGTTACTGCTGCCGGCTGTTGGGGTCTTTGGCTCTGTTGTCATTTCAACATCATAGTTACCTATTCTTTGCTTGGACGCTCCTTGCAGCAGATCCGCATATATATCTCCAGAGGTGGCTAGCATCAACCCTACAACTAGCAATATGATGATCAGGAAGGCATTTCTCAAGACCCAATTATTGGTTGGTATATACCGGGTATTATAGTTCTTCTAGTATTTCATTGTAATTATCTATAACTTTATCAATAAAGCTTGTAGTGTATTTAGAGAACACTTCAGCAACCAAATCTCTTTCTACAACACGGTAAAGCTGATGATATTCACCATGTCTGACCAAAATAATACCTGCCCCTCTTAGCCGCTTGAGCTGTAATGAAACTGTTGAAGGAGCCTTTCCTGTATGATCTACAATTTCATTGAACGTACATATGTCGTGTTCTAGAATAAAGAGCAATATCTGCCTGGAAGGCTCATGTCTGACAAATTTCAAAATTGCCGATTCTTTATCCGAGACACTTAAAGGATAGTATCTCGTCATCCTTGACTCTCTATTGACCTTTATGACGTTTGCTCTTTCAAGTGCTAATAGGTGATAGCTAAGAACACCATTGACTAGGCCTGTCAACCTCAAAAGCTCTCTGTAGCGTATGCCGGGGTTTTCATCTATGCTCCTAAGTAGTATCGCTTGTGTGTCTACTACTTGGACTGACTGGTCCATCACTTGGTCACCCTTAATACTCCTAAGGCAAAGAGGGCCAACATGACTAAAAGTATGACATGCGGTAATTCAATGCCTATTGCTGAAATGTCGATTATGCTGCCTGCCCCAACAGCGCTTAGAAGATAGAGAAACTCCACTACAGCAAGTGCAATAAAGCCAAGGGTCATAAACAGTAATCTACTGGTTGTGTTTCTAGAATATGCAAGTATGGATACTACGCCTAGAAAAATAGCGACAGTCAGGCTAGCGATATGCAAGATGATATGATAGGCCATTGAAGGGTGTGCAAGATGCGGCAGAACAAGCGGTGCGACTACGCTAATAACGATCGCTGTAATTAGTCCAAGCAATATTGGCTTGCTTGGAGGCTCTTTTATGGGCTCGGCTCTACTGCGTCTTTGCATTCTATAGATACTCTGTGGTCCACCTCCTCTAATAAGCCAATTGGTACATACATCGAAATACGTGAAGAGAGCTTTGAAGACGGTACTTTGCCTTACACTCACTTAAAAACAAAAAAGTATAAACTTGTATTAAAGAATAAGAGACCTACAAATATAGATCTATTCCACTCTAACTATATTATCGAAAGGATATGTAGGTTTGCTTTCACCTAATTGTGCTGCATCAATGAAGCGTTGGCAGTTCCATCTCCTCTAGGCGGTACTTGTGAAACATCGAAGGTCAAATTCGTGTTTTTTACCTGCTTGCCATCAGCGTCAGTAACAGTTACTTCAAAATGATATGTGCCGGGTACATCGAAACTGCGGCTAACATTTTGACCAGTCAGAGTCAATCCGTCGCTAAATTTCCATTCAAACGTATATGGTTCTTTTCCACCCCTGGCTAGGCCATGAAATGCTCCTTCCTCGCCGACAGCCAATTTCGCCTTATAGT
The DNA here is from genome assembly GCA_035562555.1 of Nitrososphaera sp. Lineage (GTDB taxonomy): Archaea > Thermoproteota > Nitrososphaeria > Nitrososphaerales > Nitrososphaeraceae > Nitrososphaera. Next base: position 11,254 of record DATMWK010000084.1, read on the forward strand.
TTTCTCTGGTTGCAAATGGAAGGCTGTTTCCCTGTAAGTTACTACTGCTTCCACCGACTAGCGGTTGAAATATCGACCGTAGAGTTTGATCGCCTAATATAACAAGCATGATGCCTAGTCCAACTGCTATTCCTACAGCGCTAAAGAATATTGCCGATTTTACAGTTCTTGACATTGCAACCATGACGAATAGTTTTCCCTAATCCCTTTCCTCATATACAAAGCGATCGCTTCCAAGGACAGTTATTATTATAACAGAATTATCAGATATTGTTTTTGACTTCTCCATATCTAAGGAAATCATTGCTCTAGGATTGGAAGACTTGCTTCATGATTAGAGGCACCATTCAACCTATAGCTTCTATAAGACAAGTTCCGATTACATTGTTCTTCTAAGAAATTAAATGGGCTAATGGCCTTCACCATTATCTGAATGTTGTTGTTCTTCTTCTCCTCCTTCTTGCTCTACAGTCAACCCATAAATTTGCATCAGAAGCGGACTAATGTTGAGATGAGCGGTTATCATGACTTCATTTGGAGTTGCCTTGCTGTTGATGTCATCTTTTAGCTGCATCAGAGCTGCTTCTAGCTTGTCAATATTTGACGACGTCATGTTACCAGTAGCAGGCGATGTACCCTGGTCTTCTTGCGTCATCGTAGTTACGTTGTTGTTAGATGATGTTCCACTGGAGCTTATGGTAAGTGGTTTGAGTGTATCATTGAACAGTTGGAATATCGTATTGTTTACCAAATACTGGGCGCTTTGATAGGCAGCTGTATCAACTATAGTTGCTGTAGTCGTTGTCATATTGCTTGTTGGAGGGGACGTCGTAGTAGTGTTCGCAGCCGCCATATTGGTCATATCTGTAAGGTCGAATGAGGAACCTGTGGCATTTCCATAATCACTCAATACAGCATTTACCAAGTCTGCTACAACCATTGCCCACGTTGTTGCGTTATTCTGCTGCTCACTTTCAACCCGTGCCGTTACAGCCTCGGCCATGATATCGTTGAGCAACATAACTGTTTGGTTTATACTGTATATTCCATCTTGCGGTACCTGGCCCGAAGATGCAGAAGCTAACGATGTTACATTTCCTACTAACTGTTCCAAACCAGTTTCCAGACTATTTGCAATTCTATTATTTCTCTCTCTAATCTCACCAAGGGTATCATTGTCTAGAAGACTTGAAGCTTTTTCCGCATGAGCTTGGGCTAATGTCGCATTATTATTTTCGAGATTCATAGTTACTAAGGCAGTCTCAGCTCTTATCTGATCGGTTAGAGAAAGGAACTCAGCACTTTCACTAGTTGAGAATGTGTGGGCATATACTAGGTGGCTGACGGGGAACACAAAACTAAAGCCGGCTAGCATCAACAGCACTAGAATAAATTTCGCATGGTGTGACATAAATGAGATTTCTTGTAGACTCATGACCATTGCTAGCTGAGAGTATCTAATAATGGTTGTAGTACAATGACCGAACCTTGTATATATGGTGCTCTGCTCTGATGAGTGGTAACAAGAAAAACTACTAGGTCGATATCATCATGACTAGGCGCCAAACAAAGGAAGAAGAACAAAAAAAAGAATTGTTCGATGATTGAACCACAACAGTTAACTATTAACAAATGCTAAGCGAGCGACATATGAAAATAACTGAACGACGTCTATCTGTATTAGGAGTTCTCGCTGTTACAGTAGGAGCACTTACTTCTCTTTCTGCTCCAATAGCATCGCTAACTCCTGCGATAGCACAACAAACAACAAATGCCACATCCCCTGAAGCAGCGCCAGAAGGTGGAACTGCTACAACTGAGGAACATGGAGATACATTTACAGTACGGGACTCAGTTTTTGCATTACTTGCAGACCAAACCATTCCGGCGAGTAGTTTTATACATCTATATGATTCTACACCATACTCAATCAGAAATGGTCATGTAGCTGCAAAAATTCCATGCGATGACGAATCAGCTCCTTTGCTCAACATATTAGTTGGAGTAGCTCCAAATCTAACGCCTGCCGCTCTAGAGCTGGTTCCGCCTCTTTCGACTGCAGGTGAGCTATGTTTGTACCATGTTGATCTGCCACCACCTGGGCAAGCCAACGCAACCGCTGCCAACGCAACCGCTGCCAACGCTACTACTACAATGATTACAGATATCGCAATTCAAAATCCAGGCGATGAAGACGTCACATTGCCGTCTACAAGTACTGTAGTTATCGGTGTTAACGAAATAATGAGGGGTGCGCATAGCCATGAAGGAGAAGAAGGAGGAGGAGGGCAGGCTCAAGGTGGCACTCCTTAAGGAATAGGTTTCCGCAATCAGCTGTGAAGTAAGACAACTCTCTTCTTTTTTGCTTGAACTTAAACTTTGGAATTCTAATAACTTTTTGATTGTTTTATGGCTTGACAGAGTTCAGTTGAAATTTATTGCCAACAGGAATATTTTCATTACTATCAACCTTCTAGTTCTTCTTAAATTGGTTCACACCTGCAATAGTTGCATTGTAAGTTCATAAGCAAAAGATATGCACAGATGATGTTTTTGCAGCGATTTTTCTACCTTAGATGAGAGAATACAATACAAGATTATGTTAGATGCATCATGAGCTAATCCTTCTTCTTCAAGCATTATGTTGACACTCCTTCCTGATTGTGATAGTGCCTTAGGATGCTGGTGGGGAAGAATAGCGATTTAGTTTCCTTGTCCGAAGAGCTTTCAGAGCGGTGCCTTGTGCTATGATTTGGTCCAGCACGTTATTGACGTATTGTTCCTGAAATGGCGAGCAGGTCTAAATGTTTTAAAATTCTCAAAGTTATTATTTGAGATTATAACATTTTCTATTGATCTCTACAACATCGATCGGAAGTAGAATCACATTTGGCTGACACCCTAAGAAGAGATGAGAAGGATAAAGGACGGATCAACGAAGAACAATATCGACCTAAACTAATCGATTTACTGAGATTTATGGGTGTTGCTGTAGTAATCGGCGTTGCGTACACCGACCCTGGAAATTGGGGCACAGATATCGCAGCAGGTTCCAAGTTTGGCTATTCTTTGCTCTGGGTAGTGCTAATGAGCAACCTAATTGGAATGCTGATACAATATCTCTCTTCGAAACTTGGAATAGTTACAGGCTACAGTCTGGCAGACAATTGTAGGCTGCATCTGCCAAGATGGCAATCTTTTTCATTATGGGGTACAGCTGAAGTGGCAGCAATAGCTACGGATCTTGCCGAAGTGATAGGAGCGGCTATTGCAATCAATCTTTTATTTGGAATTCCCCTGGCATATGGCGCCATATTAACTGGATTTGATACTTTGTTGATACTCGGGTTAGAGAGGAAGGGGGTAAAAAAGGTAGAAGCCGTGATCATTGGCATGGTTATAATCATCAGTGTTGCATATCTCTTGGAAATATACCTTGCAAAACCTGACTGGAGTCAGATCGTGTATCATACTTTTATTCCTCAGCTTAATGACACAAGAGCAATAGTTGTAGCAGTTGGAATACTAGGTGCCACTGTGATGCCACATGCCATATTCTTACATTCAGCCAGCGCCAAGGCTAGGGCAAATTTAATGTCTTATATGAAATCAAGAGGAAGTAAAGATCATCTTGTGAAATTCTCATTGACCGACACTGTGGTGGCATTGAGTATTGCTGGACTTGTCAACGGTGCAATTCTGGTAATGTCCGCATCAGTATTTTATGGAAACAATATCGCGGTAGAATCTATCGATAATGCATATAAAAGCTTGGCTCACACGCTTGGAAATCTGTCAAGTACCGCATTTGCAATAGCTCTATTGGCATCCGGTCTCGGGTCATCTGCAGTAGCAACTCTGGCAGGTCAGGTAATATTCGAAGGTTTTACCAACTGGAAGATCGCACTGTGGAAGAGAAGGATCGTCACTAGGCTCATTACTCTAGTACCTGCAATCGTTGCAATTTCACTTGGTGCGAACGCGCTGGATCTACTTGTCGTGAGCCAAGTAGTGCTAAGCCTTCAGCTTCCATTTACGGTTGTTCCACTCGTTTACTTTACTAATAGAAAAGAAGTAATGGGAATTGATTTTGTAAACAGAGGCATTACAAAACTTGCAGCTTTCGTTTGCAGTGCTATTATAGTATCGATGAATATCACGCTTCTAGTCTATCAATTCATTTTAGTCAAGTAGAAGATTAAATCATCTTAATATCCTTTTTGTGATTTTGGGAGCAGCAAATATTTCCGCTCCAATGAGGTTTATTTTCAGGATGCATTTACAATACCATTTCTATGCCATTACACACTAAAGAAGGGAACATTGCCTAGACCAAGTGAGGGATAGACATTTGAGTTATTCTCAGGTGGCAATGGCGATAATGCAGGGACATAGGATTCAACACCAGAGAGGTGTTGTATAAGATAAGTTGTCCTATCTAATTTCTCTCCTAAGTCTTCAGATCATCTTGGAATTCCTGTAGTCTCTAAGATGACTTTGTCAGGTTTTCAGTATGCTGCGAAGTCGATAAAGAGATTCTAACAAATGCAATATCATTTACCGTTACATTACTCAAACAGGTAAAAGATTTACGTAAAAGTGATTGGACCGAGATCGGAGAACTTTCCAATGGGAAGATTCTGATGGTTAAGACAACCTCATATTACACAGCAATTTAAATTTCAGACTAATTAGGCTATCTTAACTTACCGTTTGCTCGATGATAAGATAACTCGAGCCGAATATAAGTTAACAGAACCACCTAGGGAGATGTCCTGAGTACTATTGATGCGCTTTTGGTGCTGTTATTGTTATTGTTATTGTTATTTGCGTTGTTGCCTCATTCCTATTCTTCCTCTTCCTTCGCGCCAAAGGCAGAGAGATTAGGATGAATACTGCCCTCCACGATTGCTTGGATAGCATCATTTGACATCTTGTCGTCAATTGCTTTCCTCAGATTGGCAAACGCTGCATCCAATGCTGCAATTTCTGAGGATGTATTTGGCATAGCTTTTGGCTTCAAGTTATTGTACATGTCCTGCGCTGCAGCTGCAAGTCCTTGCGCTGTCTGGTAGGCTGCAAAGTTTACAATAGTTGCAGTTTCATTTGAGCCAGCTCCTTCAGACATGTTTGATATGTTGTCTTGTGATGTCGTATTGCTGCCCGTGACGTTACTGCTGTTCTCTTCAGCCCCTGTAGCAATACCATAGTCTTCCATGGTTTCGTCTAATATAGCAACTATTGCCAATGCATTGACAGTTGCGTTTTCAAGTTCAGTCTTTTCTATTCTGACGCTTGTAGCCTCTGCCAGGTCGTTATCAAGCGAGGTGATGAGCTGACCTACTTTTGTAGCATCTGGATTAGTGGAATTCGCTATCGTCGTAATATTTGATATCAGAGCAGGAATGTCTGTTCCAAGTCTCTGATTTCTTTCAGTCATTTCCTTTGTATCATTTGTGTTCCAGAATTCACCAATTTTATCAGAATGCCATGCGACTAGTGTGTCTGATTTGAAAGGTCACTTTGTATCAAATGTGCCTCAACTTTTAGTTCTTGAACTTTCGCTAGAAATGCTGCACTTTCATTTCCTCCAAATGTATGTGCATATGCGTTTCGTGACAAAGCAAAGGTGGTTGTGCCGAGAATAAGCAAAGCGGATAAGCTCAGAGCAAGCGCTGTTCTGTTGTTATTCGTCATAGTGAAGTAGACCGTGGCGAGCGTTAATTAACATTGTAGTACATAGGCCGAATTCATTGTAGGATTTTCTAGTACAATCCGCGATGAACTACAAATTCTTTAGCCCTGCATCGCCATAGATTATTATCACCTGCAAAGCTGCCAAATTCATTCCACCATGCGAGCGAAAGCCCAAAACTATGTAGGTGCCTTCACTCTCCTGGGGACTTCTGCTGGAAAATTTCACATCACGCGCGTACAGCTCTTCCATGATTTCTGAATAGTTGTCAACTACTTTTCGGTAAAGCTGTTCCTGTACTTTGATAGGACTTCTGCAATTATTTCCCTGTATCTCAAGGAATAGAGGCGCCCAATATGCTGCTGAACAAGAACCGCTATACACTCTTCAATGTTTCATTTAGACCGGCTTAAAGCCCGAAATTTGTCTAGCATCACTCGCTGGATGCCAAAGCAAAAGTCTAATATCTCTTTATTTTTTCTCCCTCTACTCTTTCTCTTCGAGATAAGGCGATGACTGCTATGGCAATACCTGCAACTCCTATGCCTACAGCTATCATCGCAAACATATAAGCACCATCTGCTGACACTTTTATGCTTTGAGCGGATTGCGTCGCATTCTGAGCAGTCTGCTGGGCTTGATCTGCTGATGCCTTGGCATCGTCAACCTGCGTCGACAGATCCGTTATTGCATTGCTGACTTGATTTATAATTCCGCTTGTTACCTGACTATTGTCGGAGCCTGCTGTAGAGGGGAAGGTAAGTTCTTTTGGGTCTGATACGTCATCGAGAGGGACAGAGCCGTTTACATTTTGGCCACTGACTGTTCCCATAAGAAGGAGTTCATATTGACCAATCTGTCCAGGTATCACCTCTGCTCCATAGAGTCCTTCTTGTTCTTGCGGCAACAAATCAAGAGGCTTAGTTTCACCACCTTTTTTTATGGTTGCCTGAAGCTGTTCAACAGCATTAGGAATTGGCTTATTATCAGACGCATTTGAAACTCCTACTATGACGGTATTCAGCTGACCTGCAAGCGGCGGCTCATTTGTCCAACCTACTTCAATAGCGATATTGCCAAAATTCTTGGTTTGGTGAGCAAAAGCAGAGGGTACAACAATGTTGTTGTTGTTGCCGCTGCTGACTACCAAAAGAGATAATACAAACATACCAGATAGCATCAAAACTCTCATAAGAGTCCTTTTCATTTAAAATAAAATACCCTCACAATACTTATAATCTTTGGGCATATTTCGGGGTTTGTACTAGAAAAGAAGCAAGAGTAAATAAAGAGAAGAACTAAGATGACACACACATGCAATTGAGGTACTGGCATTTTAGTTTAATTGTTATAGGAATAGTTTTTGCTCTATTTGCTTCCAGCGTGCCAGACTCTTTTGCTCATCCAGTTTATGTTAAATCGACACCACAAGCCTTCCAGACAGTTTCTTCCTCACCTTCAGCAGTAAATGTTTTCTTTAGCGAGCCGATTGAATTGAAATACAGCAAGATCTCAGTTATTGGTCCAGATGGAAATAGAATAGATAAAAATGATCCGCACAGTGTTGATGGAGACACAGCATCGTTAGGAGTCAGCCTTGAGCCCGGGGTTCCTGATGGCACCTACACTGTATCTACAAAGGTGCTTTCTGCTGTTGATGGGCACTCCGTTGATAATGCATTTACTTTTGGTGTAGGATCAGGCACCATACTTAGTGGTCAGGCTCCCGAGCAGCAAACACAGAGTTTGTTATCTCTGCCAGAGGTTGCGTCAAGATATCCCGGCTTGATTGGAGCAGTTATGATTGTAGGCGGGTCCTTTGCGACCTTATGGCTATGGAAACCAATTGCCAGAGTGCCATGGCTTTATGACGCCATTGCACAAAAGAAAATTGAAATAGATAAAGCCATGGTAAAGTTTGTTATCATTGGCGTTATACTCGTGCTTGCATCGGGTGTAGCGATTATAGTTGTGCAAGCCAATTCGGCGGGCAGCAGCATCCAAGATGCCATCGCAACGAAGTTTGGCAATGTCTGGCTCTCAAGAATGCTGCAGTCGGCAATCTTGGCTGCAATAGCTTTTTCAGTTTATCGAAAGATCGTCAGGAAGAATCTAAGTCCAGGAAGGTCTGAAACACTTGCGATACTGATCCTCGGACTTGCCATACTTGTTACTTCAAGTCTAATAGCCCATGCTGCGGCAACTAGCCAGACAAGTGCAATAGTACTTGACTTTTTCCATAATACTGCAGCAGCAATATGGATAGGCGGCCTCATATTCCTCGGATTTATTGCAGCTCCAAGAATACTTGAAATCGCTGATGAAAAGATAAAGGCTACGGCAATTTCGCTTCTGATTCCAAGATTTTCTATAATAGTAGTCGCAATACTTGGGGTAATAGCAATAACAGGCCCTCTTTTGTTGTATTCTATAGAAAGCGATCTTTCGCTTGTCGTTGCATCGTTGTATGGTAAATTTCTCATCACAAAACTGAGCCTTGCAGGGGTCATGCTTGGGATGGGAGCGTATTCGCAATTTGCAATACAAAAGAAGGCTGTATCAGTGGTCAATAGCAGAGGTGGTACCGGAGGCACAAGTATGATACAGACAAAGGCGCCAAATCTTAAACACTTTGGCAAATTCCTCAAAGTAGAGGCGGCGGTTGGCATTGGCTTGCTATTGATGGTAACCTTTATGGCAAACAGCTCCGTGCCATCGGGTCAGTTTCCAGCATATGAAAACCAAAGACAACTAGCAGTTGCCGGTGGTGGTGGGAGTGGTGGACAAGCGAATGCTACTTCTGGCCAAAGCTCTCCTGTAAAGACTGACTTTGTTCAGACTGTATACTTAGGTAATGATGAGGGGAAGATAAAGCTAGCAATAAGCCCCTTTGATGTTGGTCAAAACAACTTTAACATATCATTTATTGGAACAGATGGCAAGCCGGTTAGTAGCATCGAGTCTGCAACGATAAGGATGACTCAAACAGACAAAGCCATAGGACCAATTACAATAGATACAAAGAAGCAGTCAGATGGTGTTTTTGCTTCTAATGCCAGTTTTGGCGTAGTAGGTGATTGGGATCTCATAATTGAAGGCGTAAACCCGCAAGGAAATAACATGATTGCGTCCCTTGATGTGAATGTCAAACCTCAGGTATCAAACCTTGACTTTAAGATCCAACAGTACCAGACTCCAAATAGCAGTATGCCTCTCTTTCCAGTATTTGACGCAGAGAGGCAATCTATATGGGTGGGTGACACAGTGCTTGGAAGCGGAAGGATATGGCAGCTAGACATTGCTACAGGCAACTATACTGCTCACAACATAAAGGGCGCAAACATTGTGACGCAAACTGTGCTTGCACCTGATGGTAAGCTTTGGTACATTGACCCGCTGGCGGCGCGGCCAAATAGTACCCTTGGAGTTTATGATCCCAACACAGAATCAGTAAAGCAGTTTGTGATACCAATAGAAGGTATCGGGACCGGGATTACGATGGACGGTAGCGGAAACCTATGGGTACCCATTTCTCAGGCAAACAAGGTGGTAAAATTCATGCCTCAAACAGAGCAGTTCGCGTCATATGACATTCCAACAGCTCAAGCAGAGCCGGTGGGAATCATAACTGACAGTCAAGACAACATATGGTTTACAGAAGCTATTGGAAAAATTGCAAAAATAGATGTCAGCAGTGGTAACATAACTGAATATGCACCAAAAAGCGGGCAGCAAGCACTTGCCGAGCCAACAGCAATATTTGAGGATCCGAAGAACCCTGGAACACTTTACATTTCAGAGCACCCTACCCATACCGTGACTGCTTTTAACACGCTCCTCGGTACTTTCCACAAGTATCCATTACCTAATGAGGATGGCTTACCCTTTGGCATGGCCATGGACAACTATGGCAATCTTTGGATCGCAGAGCACACAATTGACAAGATGGCAGTGTTAGATCCAAGGACAGGAGCAAGTAAAGAGGCGAATATCCCAATTGCAGGCTCCTTCATACAGTGGATAACTTCAGATGACAATGGCAGAATCTGGTTTGCAGCCCAGCAGGGCAAGGGACTTGGCAGCATTACCACAACTGCAAAGCCTCCCTCATCTCTCTCTACTTTAGGTAATGGCAGCGGAGGAGCGGAACAGCAGCTGTCGAATGCATCAACAGCGGGCGGAATTCCACAACTGGGATTTTCATTTGCAACTGCTGCTGGGCCGGGCATAGCAGCTGGCATAGTTATGAGTGCGATTTTCTATGCCAAGTCCTCAATTGACCTAAAGCGCAATATGCGGGCTGCGTTAAGACAAAGAAGCTAGTAAGGATACGAATAAATTCTCTGTAAAATTACCTACCGTCTCTCGTTGTGATATTGCAACAGTGAGGGTTATTATTATTATCATTATATTCTCAATCGCCTGATAAAGCAAAAAACATCGAGAGAAAAAAATTCCTAGAAGAGCTTCATCCTCTGTGAAAGCACTATGACAGTTGTCAAAGATGCAGCCAGTACAGCAGCTAGAATACCTCCAGCAGGAAATTCCGGTGTTACTGTGATTGGAAATGTAGCTTCTTCATCAGTAGGTATTGCAGGGATCCCGGTGCCAGCAAGGAATACTTGTACCGTATAATCTCCATTTTCTTGAAATGTAAATGGTATTGTCAATGTACCCTCAACATTGTGTAGAATAGCCTGCCCTGTTTGCCCTGCCGCACTGAAAACCTGTTGACCATCCTTTAGTATCCTAAAATCGTAATCTTGGTGCTGATGTACAGTTTCTGTGCCAGGGTTGAGGAAGCTTACAGTGAACGTGGCTTGTCCAGCGTCACTCCATGTGGGTGCTAAGCTAATATCAAGTGTGCCCTTGCTTGTACTTTTTACCATCCCGCTCTCTTGAGCATAAGCTGGCGCAGCAATAGTGGTGGCGGTCGTAACGCTGAAAACTGCTCCAGCCAGCAACGCAATCATTAAGAAGAATATGCTTTTTGCCATTAGCGTTAATTGATAAGGTGCCTAAATAAATTGTTATTACCACCTGCTGCTCTAGCAGCAAAGATCGCTATGCCAGCTGCAGCGATAAAGAGCAAAAACACCTTAGACTGAAATTCTGGTGTAACCTGTATTGGTACTACGACCCCCTCTCCCAAATCTTCAATATCCTCTATCCTTATCTCATATGATCCCGCTTCTTCAAAGAAAACCTCCTGAAAAGTCGATATTTGATCTAACCGCTGAATCTCAGCCCTGTTATCTCTGTAAATTGAAATGTCATACTTGATATCTTCAATTTCGATGCCCGTGTCTGGATCAATAAAGTGTATTTCAAATGTGTTTGCTCTTCTAATATCGTTTGGAGTCCATATTAATTCAACCCTGAATGTGCCTTGATCTGTAACTGTATGTAGCCTGATCTGTTCTTGGGCAGATATAGGCTGAGAGGCTGAAATGAATAAGAATAATGTAAAAGACAGAATAATACTGATAAGAATCACTGCTGCAACAACAACAACAACAACATTATGCAAAGGACTTGGTATGAAAAAGATTCCAGATAATAATCTATTGTGAAATTCTGCTTAGGTGAGTATAATATACACCCCACTTCTAAAGCAATCTAGCGTAAACTCGTAATGATTGTTATAGATGTACAGCGCCAATTAAATGGCTTCAAGCTAATTTGGGAGGATATAAACTAATAATAACGATAGTAGTCTAAGCCAGTCAGGTTTTTAAGAGATGAAATTTTTTACAGCTTGTCATATGCGGATCGTCTCATTTCTTCCAAGTGCAACTGAGACGCTTTATGAACTTGGTGCAGGAAACCAGATAGTTGGTGTCACACACGAGTGCAAGTATCCTCCTCAGGCTAGGAAAAAGCCCCAGGTCATACGGTCGTCTTTTGACCCAGGCCAGATGACAGCACGAGATATAGATAACAATGTAGTTGAGCTAATGCGTACTGGGAAGGACATTTACATTGTAGACGAAAATACCTTGAAAAGAGTCTCTCCTGATCTTATTGTTGCACAGGGGCTTTGCGAGGTCTGCTCGCCGTTTACAAAAGAGATAAACAGAGCAGTAAGCCTCCTTGGAGACCGCCCACCAGATGTGCTAGTTCTCGATCCCCACGATCTTGATGATATACTTGTTAGCATAATGGATGTAGCAGAAAAAATAGGTAAGGTTAGAGAAGGACGAAAGCTTGTAGCTTCTCTGCAAAAGCGTATCGACATGGTACGCAGCATGACGATGAAGCTAAAGCGCAGGCCCAAAGTGCTTTGCGTTGAGTGGATTGACCCACTTTTTACTGCGGGGCATTGGGTCCCCCAGATGGTTGAATACGCAGGCGGTGTAAACTGCTTAAGCTCAGCAGGCGAGCCATCACGCCGAATGGACATAGACGAAGCAGTACAGCTTGATCCAGATATTATTGTGCTTATGCCATGCGGCTTTGACATAGAGCAAACTTTGAAAGAACTGCCCATTCTTGAGAGCAATGAAAAGTGGAAGTCGCTTCAAGCAGTCAAAAATGGAAATGTCTACGCTGTCAATGCTGGTGCTTATTTTAGCAAGCCAGGGCCACGTACTATAACAGGCCTTGAAATAATAGCAAAAATTTTGCATCCAGAGACTTCACATAATATCAGAGTTCCAAAGAGTCCTTTTAAAAAATTACTACAGAACTATTGGGTTAGAGAGACTTCGATATAGACGTCGTCTGGGATTTTAAGACGCATCAGTTGTCGAATGGCCCTGTCATCGGCCCCGACATCAATCACGCGCCTATGGATACGCATCTCATACTTGTCCCATGTATTAGTTCCTTGACCTGCAGGAGATTTTCTAGTGACTACCTTGAGCTTTTTTGTAGGAAGAGGGTGCGGGCCGCGCAACCTGATGCCTGTCTTTTCTCCAATCCCTTTTATCTCGTTACAAACGCCTTCAAGTGTCGTTAGGTTTGTGCTGGTGAGTTTAATTCTTGCTGCCTGGGGCATATCTCTATCGTCCACTTCTTTTTTATTTACTTCTTGGTTGGATCGTACTTGTCAGTAATGCTTAGTACAACTCCAGCACCAATAGTAGTACCCATGTCCCGCAGTGCAAACCTTCCAATTTCTGGAAAGTCCTTGAAGGTCTCAATTGGCAGTGGCCTTACGGGCTTGAGCCTGACAATTGCAGCATCGCCTGTCTTGAGAAACTTGGGGTTCTGCTCTGTAGTTGCGCCCGTCCTAGGGTCAATTTTTGAGACGAACTGCGAGATTGTCGCAGCCACCTGTGCCGTGTGTGCATGCAAAACTGGGGTATACCCCGGAGCAATTGCTGTTGGGTGGTGAATCACGATCAGACGGGCTTCTAGCTCTTTAGCAACTGATGGAGGATTGTCTGCAGCGCCAATCATGTCACCTCGCTTGATCTGCTTCTTGTCTACACCCCTCAGATTAAACCCAACATTGTCACCTGCTTCGGCAGATTCAAGCTGAGTGTGGTGAGTCTCTATCGACTTGATCTCGCCAGCCGCACCAGACGGCATTACGATGACTTTCTCGCCCGGCTTCATCTTGCCTGTCTCAACCCTGCCTACTGGGACGGTTCCGACACCTGTAATAGAGTATACATCCTGTATAGGGATTCTCAGTGGCTTACCTACAGGCTTTTCGGGTGGGTCTAAAATGTCAAGTGCCTCAGCAAGTGTAGGACCCTTGTACCAGGGCATATTCTCTGACTTCTTAATCAAATTGTCACCCTTCCATCCAGATATCGGGATGAAATTGATCTTGGCGGTATTGTATCCAACAAGCTTGAGCATCTTTTCTGCAGCCTCTTTGGCCTCCTTGTAGCGTGATTCTTGGTAGCCAACATCGTCCATCTTATTTAGTGCAATTATGATTTGATTCACGCCAAGTGTCCTTGCAAGGAAAGCATGTTCTCTTCCCTGTCCTCCTGGCTCAAGGGCTGCTTCCATTTCACCGGGCTTTACAGAAATGACCAAAATAGATGCATCAGCCTCTGATGCACCGGTGATCATGTTTTTGATAAAGTCACGGTGACCGGGAGCGTCAATAAGTGTGAAGAAATACTTTGATGTTTCAAACTTTTGGAAAGCGAGATCGATAGTAATACCTCTTTCCCGCTCGTCTTTAATACTATCTAGAACCCATGCATACTTGAAGGTGTCACCTTTGCCTGTTGCTTCTGATTCTTTTGCATATTGCTCGATGGTTCTCTGGTCAATGGCACCCAGATCAACCAATAAATGGCCTACAGTAGTTGATTTACCATTATCGACGTGACCCGTAATAACTAGGTTCATGTGTGGCTTTTTGCTAGCGCTCATAGAGCAGGAACGCCTCATGGGCTTTATTTGTATTTCGCCTGTGATCTATGAAAATAGCGGTGTGTGTACTAACGGAGAGACACACACACACGTCAGGTGGTTCTTTGAAGTTTGCAGTTTAGTACTATATAGCCTCTGCATTTATCGGAAAGGTTTTAAATGATAAGTCATGACTTTGTCTTATTATGCGAGTTACAGTTAGTGCTATTAAAGCAGATATCGGTGGCATCGGTGGCCATACCCGCCCAAGTAGAGAACTTGTAGAAACCGTGAGGAACTTTGTTGCCAAAAATGCAAAGGGGCTTCTTATAGAGCAGTATATCGGCTATACCGGTGATGACATACACATAGTAATGACCCACACTCGTGGTGTAGACGATCAAAGAATTCACAAGCTGGCTTGGGATGCCTTTACTGAAGGAACAAAACTGGCAAAGGATCAGGGTTTGTATGGCGCAGGACAGGACCTACTCAAAGACTCATTCTCTGGCAACGTTAAGGGAATGGGACCAGGTGTTGCAGAAATTGAAATGGAAGAGCGGCCAAGCGAAGTATTCTGCATATTTGCTGCCGACAAGACAGAGCCAGGTGCCTTCAACCTACCGCTTTGGCGCATGTTCGTTGACGCTGGCAGCAACACTGGCATTTTGATCAATGAGCGGCTTGCAGAGGGGGTAATTTTTAGAATAATGGACGTTATGAGCGGCAAGGTGGCAGAGCTGAAATTATGGGAAGATAAGGCCGAGCTGGAGGCAGCGCTTATGTATCCGGGGCGCTACGTAGTCCACTCTGTAATGTCATCAGACTGCAGAGATCAGATCGTGTCAGCGTCTACCGACAGGCTGCACAACATAGCTGGCACTTATGTCGGTAAAGATGATCCAATAGCAATAGTCAGAACCCAAAAGAATTTTCCAGCAACCGAGGAGGCAGGCAGCTCCTTCAATGAACCTCATTATGTCGCAGGCAACACAAGAGGAAGCCATCATATGCCTCTGATGCCAGTCCAACTCAACTCTGCTGCATCACTGAATTACTCTATTCCAATCGTATCATGTCTGCTTTTTAGCATGCGCAATGGAAAGCTCACTGGGCCGCATGATGGCTTTGGGACTGCGGACTGGGATCTACAGAGGATGAGGGCAGCTGAGCGTGCCATGATAATGCGTAACCAAGGCTTTATTCATCCAGCCACACTTGTTCCAGACGAGCTAGAATACAATAAAGGCTATGAGGCTAGAATGTCAAAGCTGCAGAGGAAATTCAAAGATTTAGAGGAGATAATGAACGGCAAAAGCAAGGCGGCAGCAACAACAACAAAGCCGGCACCTGCTACTGCTACAAAACAGGCCAAAGCTGGCAGTAGCAAGCTTTGAAGCGTCCACTAATAATCAATTTCAAAAATTATGAAGAGGTATCTGCAGATAAGGCTATCAAATTAGCCGAATCAGCTCTTCAGGTAGCTGAGAAGCTGAAAATAGAAATCATAGTTGCTCCGCCCCAGCCTGTGCTGGCTTTGATTGCAAAGAGTATACCAATACCAGTGATATGTCAGCACGTTGACAACGAGAAGATGGGCCCCAGTACCGGTTTTATTGTACCTGAGATCGCCAAGTCGTATGGTGCGGTTGGCTCCCTGATAAATCATAGCGAGCATAGAATAGAAATGAGCTCAATTGTAAGTCTAGTGGAGCGGATGAGAAAGCTTGGTATGGCGTCAATTGTATGTGTACAGGAACCACACGAAGTTGCGAAAATATCTACCCTTGAACCTGACTTTATCGCAATAGAGCCACCAGAGCTTATCGGCAGCGGAAGAGCAGTCTCAAAGGAAAACCCAGCGATAATAACTAAATCCATACAAGAGGCAAGATCACGCTCGAGTGTCATCTGTGGAGCAGGCATCACTGACAAGGCTGACGTCGCTAAGGCAATGGAGCTTGGCTCTCAGGGAATACTTGTTGCAAGTGGCATAGTCAAGGCCAGTTCTTGGGAAAAAAAGATAACCGAGCTTGCTTATGGCATGAAGAATTAGTGTGCACGCGCCACATAGGGAGGAGAAGAAGAAGTCTTATATTCATTCTTTTAATGTTCCTTAGGATTAGAACTACTACTACTACTCTTCCACTGTCGTCATCTTCTGTACATCATGTTTTTGATGAACAATTCTCCTGCCTTGTAGGAGCTTCGGACGAATGGTCCTGCCACCACATAGGTAAATCCCATCCTTTCAATGCTTTTCCTGTATGAATCAAATTTTTCTGGTGTGATATACTCTTTTACTGGCAGGTGTCTGCTTGTGGGCTGGAGGTATTGGCCGATAGAAAGTATGTCGACTCGTGCAGATCTTAGATCCTTGGCTGTCAGCATAACTTCCTTTTCCATTTCTCCAAGACCAAGCATTATAGAAGACTTGGTATAGATTTTGTAGTTGATCTCTTTTATTATTTCTAATACGCTCAATGATTGCTCGTAGGATGCTCTTGGATCTCTGATTAACGGTGAAAGGCGAGCGACGGTTTCAATATTGTGGCTTATGACCTCAGGCCCTGCATATACCACTTTCTCTATTGCATGGCGATTGCCATTAAAATCCGGGATAAGGGGCTCAATTATTGTTTCAGGACACTGAATCTTGATTGCCTTTATTGTTTTTGCGATGTGATCCGCTCCTCCATCCTGCAGATCGTCTCTGCATACTGAAGTGATAACAACATACCTCAATCCCCACTTTTTTATCGCTTTAGCAACCTTCTCTGGCTCGCCGGGGTCAAGATACAGTGGCCTGCCGCCAGCCACTGAGCAGAACCTACACCCTCTTGTGCATGTGTCTCCCATGATCATAATTGTGGCCGTCCCTCCTCCCCAGCACTCGCCAATGTTCGGGCATCGTGCTTCTTCGCAAACCGTATGAAGCCCCAACGAAGCAATGGTCTGCCGGACTTTTACATAGTTTTCCCCAGAAGGCAATCTGATGCGAAGCCATTCAGGCTTTTTTTCGAGTTTACTTTTCCTCATCATATCATTCACATCTTTTTCGTCGGTCTTTTAGTCAGAACAATATGCTCAATAATAAGGATTCATCTTAGATGGATAGTGCAAACTCCCTTCAATGATATTCACAAGTCGCTTGGTGCGAAGATAGTGAATTTTCATGGCTGGGAGATGCCCCTTCAGTACTCTGGGATTATGGACGAGCATGTCAATGTCAGGACAAATGTTGGCTTATTTGATGTCTCGCATATGGGCCGATTTGAAATTAAAGGTCAGCATTCCCTCGCCTGCATGCAAAGGCTAGTAACAAACGACCTTGAAAAGCTCGCCGATCATCAAGCACTGTATTCCCCTATGTGCTATGAAGATGGCGGAATAGTTGACGACATAATTGCCTACAGGCTTGCCCATGATAACTATCTAGTTGTAGTCAATGCCTCAAACAGGAGTAAAGATTTCGAGTGGATTTCAAAGCATTCAATATCAGCACAGGTAGAGGACATAAGTAATAGAACTAGCCTGCTCGCAATACAGGGGCCGCGGGCATGCGATCTGCTGCAAAAATTGGTAGAAAAAACTGACCTGCAGTCTGTTAAACCATTTCATGGTGTTGAAACAAATATTGATGGTATAGAATGTATGCTATCAAGGACCGGTTATACAGGAGAAGACGGATTCGAAGTATTCTTCGATTCTTCAAGAATAGAAATCTGGGACAAATTGATGCAATATGGCAAAATATTTGGAATCAAGCCCGCGGGTTTGGGCGCACGGGACACTCTACGGCTTGAAGCGGGATTGATGCTTTATGGAAATGACATGGATGAAAATACCACGCCACTAGAAGTCCCCCTAAAATGGACGATCAGTTTTGGCAAGAAGCAAGAATTCATAGGCAAAAAAGCGTTAATGAACAGCCATCCATCAAGAAAGCTTGTTGGTTTTGAAGTTGTGGAAAAAAGAATAGCAAGGCAAGGCAACAAAGTTCTCATCAAAGGAAGAGAAGTGGGCTTTGTGACAAGTGGTAGTTTTTCGCCTACGCTTAAAAAATCCATTGGGTTTTGCTTTGTACCTATTGAAGTTTTGCTGAATCAATCAATTGAGATTGACATAGGAGGAAAGCACTATGAAGCAAAAGTATCAGGCACAAGGTTCTACAAGCGAAAATAAAATGTGTGTGTGTGTGTGCGCGCGCGATGATAACTTTTTCTCTTCGCATCTGCGCAGGAATATTTTTTGTGATATATGCATGTGCGCAGAACCGAAAAGAGATAAGGTTTTATCTTTGCCTCAAAGAAACGGATCGTGTCGGAATTAAAATTCACAAAGGAACATGAGTGGATTAAGATAGAGAATAGATTGGCAATAATTGGAATTTCTGACTTCGCTCAAGAACAACTTGGAGATATAGTTTCAATAGAATTGCCAAAAGCTGGTGGCGTCTTCAGACAAGGGCAGACTATGGCCATAATCGATTCAGTAAAGGCTTCTTCTGACATTTACGCCCCTATCAGCGGAGAGATCGCAGAGGTCAACGAAGAGTTGATTGAAAAACCAGAAATAATAAACCAATCTCCGTACGACTTGGGCTGGATCGCGAAGATTAAGCCATCAACCATGGAAGAGTTTGAAAGTTTAATGACAAAAGAAAAGTATGACAGATATATTGGCGAAATAAAATAAAAGAGCGACGCAAATCGATGGATTACATACCTGCAACAGAAAAGGACATAAAAGAAATGCTAAACATCGTCGGAGTCACTTCTATAAATGATCTGGTTAGAGAGTTCATTCCTGCTTTCAGGGGCAAACTTAATCTGCCTAAACCAAAGAGTGAGCTTGTACTAGTACGTCATATAAGAGGTCTTGCCCACACAAACAAGGTCTTGCGATGCTTTATAGGCGCAGGAGCTTACAATCATTATATCCCATCAGCGGTTGGCCATCTCCTAGCAAGAGGAGATCTCTTTACAGGGTACACGCCCTACCAAGCAGAAATGAGCCAGGGAACGTTGCAGGCCATATATGAATTTCAATCCTTCATATGCCTTCTTACTGGAATGGATGTTGCAAATGCATCGTTATATGAAGGCGCGTCTGCCTTAGCTGAGGCAGCCTTGCTTTCATGCTCTTATACTGGACGAGATCGTATTTTTGTAAAGGAAGGACTCCATCCGCAGTATCTGGAAGTATTGCAGACATACTCTGAAGGGGCGGAACTTACACTCACTAACAAAATAGATAACAATACTGCTTGCGTAATCGCCCAAAATCCGGATTTCTACGGAACTGTAGAAAACCTGCATTACTTAGCCGAACGGGCGCATAGAGTGGGCGCGCTATTTACTACCTGTATTGTCGAACCAACTTCACTTGCAATACTACAGCCTCCCAGTGAATACGGCGCAGATATCGTGGCAGGAGAAGGACAGTCATTTGGCATACCCTTAAGTTTCGGTGGACCTTACCTTGGATTTATAGCTGTCAAAGACTTCTTGTTAAAGAAACTTCCAGGCAGGATCTGCGGCATGACTTCAGATTCAAGAGGCAACAGGGGCTTTGTACTTACCTTTCAGGCGCGGGAGCAGCATATCAGAAGGGAGAGAGCCACAAGCAATATAACAACTAATCAGGCTCTAATGGCCCTTGCGGCAACAATATATCTGGCACTCATGGGCAGAAGCGGCTTGAGCAATATTGCAAAGCTATCTTATGCCAGAGCACACCTGCTGAAAGAGAAACTGGAAAAAGTTAACTTTAGGAATTTGAACAACAAGCCCTTCTACAATGAGTTTGTAGTGAAGGCTCCATCATCTGCAGAAGAGCTTTCCTCAAAGCTTCTGAAAAAAGGAATAGTTGGAGGCCTTAATTTAGGTGAAGATAATCTTTTGATTTGCTGCACTGAGATGAATTCTCTGCAGGATATCGATGATTTCGTTTCTGCCGTAGCAGGTGATTGAAAAGGTAATGAAAATAATATTTGAATATGAGGAAGAGAAAAACACTGGACATGTTCAAGAAGAAGGAGGAGGAGAAGAAGAAGATGTCTGTATCGAGCTACCAAGCGACATCGTAAGAAAAGAGCTGCCTATTCCCAATGTAAACGAAGTAGATGTTGTAAGACATTACACAAACCTGTCAAGAATGAATTTTGGGATTGATATTGGGTTTTATCCACTTGGCTCATGCACAATGAAGTATAATCCAAAGGTAAACGAAGACGCTGCAAGAATTGAAGGGTTCAGCAACATTCATCCTCTGTCGCCTGAAGAGTGCATTCAAGGGTCACTAAAATTGATGTGGGAGCTGAAGGAGTATCTGAAAGATATCACAGGGATGGATGAATTCTCCCTGCAGCCTTCTGCGGGGGCGCAGGGCGAACTCTTAGGAGTTATGATGGCGAAGGCCTACTTTAGACAAAAGGGAGAAAAAAGGACAAAAGCGATAATTCCGGATTCAGCCCACGGCACGAATCCTGCTACAGCCTCAATGTGCAGACTAGAGACAGTTACCATCCCTTCTGATTCGCGTGGCAACATCGACATAGACAGATTCGAAGAGTCGCTTAGTTCTGAAGTAGCACTTGTTATGCTAACAAATCCAAATACCCTTGGGCTTTTCGATGAAAACACTACAAAGGTCAGTGACCTTGCACACAAGAATGGGACTTTGATGTACTGCGACGGTGCAAACATGAATGCACTCTTGGGAATCACCAGGCCGGGGGACCAAGGCTTCGACATGATCCATCTTAACCTACACAAGACATTTTCAACACCTCATGGAGGGGGCGGCCCTGGAGCGGGAGTTCTTGGGGTGAAATCATTCCTTTCAGAATATCTACCGGTACCTCAAGTAGTGAAGCGTGATAATAGTTATTCTCTTGACTATGCCTGTAAAAAATCAGTTGGCAGAGTTCGATCCTTTTACGGAAACTTTGGCATGCATGTGAGGGCATATTCGTACATCCATTCTTGGGGCACCAATATAAGGAAAGTATCAGAGCATGCAATATTGAATGCCAATTATCTCCAAGTTCTTCTAAAGGACACTTTTGACCTTGCCTATGATCGCCGATGCGCCCATGAATTTGTTTTGTCCTCCAAGAGGTTTGGGGAAAAAAGTGCCCTCAATATAGCAAAAAGGCTTATGGACTATGGCTTCCATCCACCCACAATTTACTTTCCACTAATAGTCCGGGAGGCTTTGATGATAGAGCCTACGGAAACAGAAAGCAAAGAAACGCTAGATAGATTTGTGCTAGCGCTAAAAAAGATAGCAAGTGAACTAAAGGAAGATCCGGAGGTAGTCAAGCAATCGCCACTGTTGACACCAGTTGGCAGACTAGATGAAGTTGCTGCTGCGCGGCGGCCAAATCTCAGATGGCAGGCATCTCAAAAAGAAACCAAAGTGCCAGTGAATGAAAAGAGCCCATAATGTATACAAATCTCATAAACTTATTAGGATAATGCTAGAATATGATGAGACAGAAAATACTATCAATTGCATTACAATTGCCGGAGACTTTTTCATTTATCCAGAGGAAGCTTTGGAAACCCTTGAAGCAGGTTTAATTGGCACAAAACTGGAAAAAGAGACTCTCAAGCAAGAGATAGACATGTGTCTCAAGAACTCTGAGGTCTATGGGTTTGATTCGAAGTCTCTGACAGAGGCAATACTTGGTTGCAAGACATAAAATGAACATGATAAGGTTCAGCAAAATAAGAGTATTAGAAACCGGATACAACAATGCGGCCCTCAACATGGCAATAGACGAAGCGCTGATAGAAAACATAAGCGATGCGCCGATTCTCAGAATATATGGGTGGCGGCCTGCGGCTGTCTCAATTGGATATTTTCAGAGCATAAGAGAGGAAGTTGATCTCGAAAAGTGCAGCAAGATTGGAGTTGATGTTGTTAGGAGATTAACTGGTGGGGGCGCTGTGCTACATGAAATCGAGCTAACATACTCCTTCATAACAAAACAATACCCTCAGAACATTATGGAATCATATAGGTGGATTTGTGAAGCCATCGTGATATCCATAAAGAGGCTGGGATTTGATGCTAGTTTTGTCCCACTCAACGACATAGTTGTAAAGGGTAAAAAGGTCTCTGGGAGTGCTCAGACAAGGAGGAAGGGAGTGCTGCTGCAGCATGGCACTTTATTATTAGGCATTGATGTAGACAAGATGTTTTGCGTTCTAAAAGTTCCTTCTGAAAAGCTCAAGGACAAGATAATCAAAGACGTCAAGGAAAGAGTAACCAGCCTAGCAGGGACAACATTTGAGGAGATGGCATCATCGCTAAAAACCAGTTTTGCTACAAAATTTGATGCCAAGCTCCTAGCCGACACCATGAGCACACAAGAAATCAACCGTGCCAGATGGCTAGCAGAACGAAAATACAACAGTAGAGAGTGGAATCTTAGAAGATAAGCAATTTTATTGGTAACTGTCACAAATCCGTGTCTGTATGTATGATGCCATAATAATAGGCGCAGGACCAGGCGGCTACACATGCGCTATCAGAGCAGCGCAGCTGGGGGGCAAAGTTTGTATTATTGAAAAAAATGGGCTTGGCGGCACGTGCACTCAAAGGGGATGCATTCCTACAAAATATCTACACTCTATAGGAGATATTATGAGAAAGTCTACTGTCGCAAGAAAGAACGGCTTGAAGGCAAATTTTGAATTGAATTATGCAACTGTAAGGTCAAGAATGGCAGGCACAGTTAGCAGGCTTGCATCGGGTATCAAAACTCTCTTGGAAAGTAATAACATCGACATTATGCATGGCGAAGCTCACATGACTTCTGGAAATAAGATAATGGTGAATGACAATACCTTAGAAACAAAGAACATAGTTATTGCTACAGGAAGCTACCCTGTTTGCTTACCCCGCTATACATTCGAAAAAAATATAATTTCAACAGATACAATTTTTGAACTTGAAAACTTACCTAAATCAATTCTTGTTATAGGTGGCGGCTACAGCGGCTGCGAATTTTCTGCCATCTTTAACTCTTTTGGATGCAAGGTATCCCTGATTGAGGCGCAGGAACACTTGATGCCTCTTCAAATTGAAGAGATAGGAAAGACTATTGAAAAGTATATGCGCTTGGATGGGATCAATGTAATGACAGGATCCACGGTTGAAAAGATCTTGGAGAATGGGGTAGTGTTGGCCAGCGGACAGACTATTGAAGCAGAGAAGGTGTTAGTATGCATAGGTCGCAGACCATGCATAAACGTTAGTGAATTGAGCAACTGTGGCGTAAAATTTAGCGATCGAGGAATACTTGTCAACAAGGAGATGCGCAGCACAGTTCAGAATATTTTTGCAATAGGGGATGTAACTGGTATTTTTGAACTTGCTCATGTTGCCTCAAAACAAGGAGAGATAGCTGCACAAAATATAATGGGGAAAGGAAGCGAGATGGATTACGGAACTGTACCTGCATGTGTCTTTACATATCCCGAGGTCGCCTTCGTTGGTAAGCTAGAAGGAAAGCACGGTGGATTTCCACTTGTTGCAAGTGCAAAGGCAAATTGTCTCGGCGACACAAGGGGAATCTTCAAGGTTTTTGAGAAAGACGGAATAATCGTAGGAGCCCTAATTATTGCACCACATGCAGGAGAGATGATTGGAGAAGCTGCTCTTGCTGTTAGAATGCACATGAAAACCCAAGATATATCTGACACGATTCATGCACACCCTACACTTCCCGAATCGCTGGTAGACGCAGCAAGAGACATTGACAGTGAATCCCTAAATATCGCTTACAGGAACAAGAAGCAGAATGACTAGCCTAGGATTTACACAGTTTTTGTTCTTGACAATTAAGAATTAAAATTATTATAATTATTATTATTATTACTACCTGCAAGAATAGATATATACACAACATTTTAAACCCTTAATGAAAAAGATGACACTATCCAGCAATGTCTGAAGAAAGTAGCTTTGGCAGAGCCCCTGCAGTCGTCAAACCGATATACTTCTTCGATGAAACTGACGGCGCAAATAAGATGCTGCTTGGAGGCAAAGGAGCCGGCCTTGCGGAGATGACGGAGCTTGGTCTACCTGTACCTCCTGGCTTCATAATAACTACTGAAATTTGTGAAAAATTTTACGAAGCTGGTAGGCGCTTGCCAGACGGCTTGATGGACGAAGTGCGCAAGTCTATAAGGCGGCTAGAAGGTCTGACTGGAAAGAGGTTTGGTGATCGGGAAAATCCTCTCCTAGTTTCAGTCCGTTCTGGTTCTCCGGTGTCAATGCCGGGTATGATGGATACAATCCTTAATCTTGGCCTAAACGATGAGACGGTGGAAGGGCTGGTAAAGCAAAGCCCCAAGCCAGAATTTGCATGGGATACATATTGGCGGTTTATGCAGATGCTTGGCAAGATTATTCTAGGCATCGATGCTCGCAAGTTCGATGGCATAGTAGCGGGTAAGGATCTTTCTAGCCTAGAGGTCCTAAAGACTATCGTAGCATCATCTAAATCTCTATGCGAAGAAACTGGCAAGAAATTTCCAGCAGATCCATACAAGCAACTAGAGCTTGCCATTGACGCAGTGTTTCGGTCATGGATGGGCAAGCGTGCTGTAGAATACCGTAAGCAGTATAATATTACGCCGGACATGGCTGCGGGCACGGCCGTGACAATTGTTGCCATGGTATTTGGAAATATGGGCTCCAATAGTTGTACAGGCGTAGTGTTTACCCGCGACCCGGAGACAGGCGAGAAGCGGTTGTACGGCGATTACCTTGTAAATGCACAGGGAGAGGACGTAGTTTCAGGTAAGACGACCCCAAACCATATCGACATGCTTGCCAGTAAAATGCCTGTTGTATATAGACATCTGCTTGATGTGACTCAAAAGCTTGAGAACCACTTTAAGGAGCCACAAGATGTAGAGTTTACTGTAGAAAAGGGGAAGCTGTACATTCTTCAGACAAGGGCGGCCAAAATGAACGCAGTCGCAGCGGTCAAGACCTCTGTGGATCTCTACCGCGAGGGTCTTATAAGCAAGATTGCTGCGCTTGAGCGGATCAACCCCGAAGCACTGGAGCAGCTGTTGTATCGCAGGATAGATTCGCATTTTAAACAAAAGCCTATTGCAACAGGAGTTGGTGCATCTCCTGGTGCTGCGAGCGGCAGCACAGTTTTTGATATAGCAACAGCAGAGGATCTTGGCAAAAAAGGCGAAAAGGTGATCCTCGTAAGGGAGGAGACTAAACCAGATGATGTACCTGCTTTCTTTCAGTCAATAGGCATACTGACCAGTAGGGGTGGCAAGACTTCACATGCGGCTGTAGTCGCTCGAGGCATGGGGAAGCCATGCATTGTAGGATGTTCGCAGATAGAAATCAATGCCGATGGCAAGAGCTTTAGTGTTAATGGGGGGAAGAAAACGGTAACAGAGGGTGAGAAGATAACGATTGATGGCTCGACCGGCAGAGTCTATGTAGGTGAGCTTCCAACAGTTGAGCCGGAAATTTCATCAGAGTTTAAGGAACTTTTGCAGTGGTCTTCTGAGATGAAGGGAATAAAGATAAGAGCAAATGCCGACACGGTAGAGAGCGCTGCACTTGCCCACAGATACGGCGCAGAGGGGATTGGGCTTTGCAGGACCGAACGCATGTTCAACCATCATGACAGGATAGTGCAATTTGTTAACATGATAATGGCAGAAGACGAAGATGAGCGCAGACAAGCGCTGGCAGAACTAGAGCCCCTGCAAAGATCAGATTTTAAAGCTATTCTAAGGGAAATGAAACGCCTTCCTGTTACGATAAGGCTTCTTGACCCTCCACTGCACGAATTCCTGCCAAAGGAAGAAGATCTTATGCAAAAAATATTTGAACTTAAGTCTAGTGGCAGCAGCGGTAGTAGTAGTAGTGGTGGTGGTGGTCCGGGGGGCAAGACTTCTTCTGAAATAGCTCGTATAGAAAAAATACTTCATCGAGTACATGAGCTGTCAGAGATAAACCCTATGCTAGGACATAGAGGGGTCAGATTGGGGATATCTTTTCCCGAGATCTACGAGACTCAAATAAGGTCGATATGTGAGGCGGCTGCAGATCTTAGCAGGGAGGGCATAGCAGTTGAGCCTCAAATAATGGTGCCACAGATAGGGCTAGCAGAAGAGCTTGCTGTAGTAAGGCAAATCTTTGAATCAGTCAAGCGTGAAGTAGAGCATAGGAACAAGGTAAAATTAAAGATCAAGTTTGGCAGTATGATCGAAGTTGTTCGAGCCTGCCTTGTGGCAGATGAAATTGCACATCTTGTTGATTTTATTAGCTTTGGTACAAATGACCTGACGCAGGCGACTTTCAGCTTTAGCAGGGAAGATGCCGAAGGCAAGTTCCTGCCATTTTACTTGGAAAAGGGGATCGTGGCCGTAAATCCTTTTCAGAGCGTGGATACCAAAGGAGTTGGCAGGCTGATGAAGATAGCTATTGACATGTCAAGAGCCGTGAAAAAGGATATAGAGATTGGCATTTGCGGCGAGCACGGAGGTGATCCTAAGTCGATTGAATTTTGTAGCAACATTGGCCTCGATTATGTCAGCGCCTCATCCCACAGGATCCCGATTGCAATACTAGCCGCAGCCCAATCAGCGATAAAGCAAAATAAACGCCTGCATCAGCGTCCTATGATATAGCTTAAAATGTGGGGCCTTGGTCAAGGAAAGATAGAGAGAGGCCGAATGGAGACTTCAGGTGGAGACAGCTCAGTTGCATACGAATGCATGCGCTGTGGCACACGAGTAACAGTCGAAGAGCTATCCAGGCTGCCAGAGATAAAATGCATATGCGGCTTTAGAGTGTTTCGAAAATCAAGACCACCGATAGTAAAGCAGCTCAAAGCTGTCTAATTCTCTATCTTCTTTTTCACGCTCTTTTGCGATACGAATGAAACTTCTTGGCGTGATCGCGCATCTGCTCCATTCCTTCAAAGCTAGCGTTACATCGGTTGCATACATACAGGCTCTGCTCATGCGCTAGCTGCTGGTGCTGCATCAATTCTTCGATCTTCCTGAACTTGCGCTCACACTTGTCACACTTGTGCCTTTCAAACATAGACTATATCTATCTCCCTCTCACTTTTCGTCGTTGTTATAGTAGTTGTTATTGTGTCGATCCCAGCACTTTCGACAGAGGTTGCCGTCTATTTTCCAGATCGGCTTAGGGTGGTAATAAAACATTCCTAGCTTACCGTTGCAGATAGCGCAAAAGTTCATCTTTTTGTTGTAGTCTGTATCCTTCTTTTGATAGCATGATTTGCACAATAGCGTACCTGACTCCATTTCCCACTGCCATCGTGGCTTGTATCGGTCTTGATCATCATCAGTGAGCTCTTTTTTGCATACTGCACAAACGTCAGGGATCTCTTTCTTTTCAAGTATGAATTCTTTAGTCTTTTCTAAGTGGCAGAAGCTGCAGAGCATACCCTCAATACCCCATTCTTCGTTTGGCTTGTACTTATGACGCCCTAGCTCTTTGCCGCATACAGCGCAATTAATGACTTGTTTTTTTCCAAAGAGATGCAAGTAAAATTATTAGATATCTAAAGACATACAAAAATGTATACCTTAACGTAAAAAAGGAAGATTACGTTGTCTAGTATTTGGTATATGGAATCAGAATTTACAAAAAAATGCTAAATTCTATGTTAATCACAAAATGTACGAAAAAAGCAAGGCTTTTTAATGCCCACACAGTTCTCAAGGCTACAATGAATAAACCCGTTATAGCAGGTATTGCTGCGGGTATTCTACTGGCAGGGATCATGTTAGGTCCTATTCCAGGATTTTTTGGCGGTGCGCAAGCACAGGAAGAACAGAATACCGGCGGCAATACAAAAAAAGTGACTCTAACTGCAAGCGAAGCTGACGTGCAGATAGCTCCGGACAATGCCCTTCATCCCGGCGGTGTGATGTATAAAGCAATGGTCTTTAATGGAACAATTCCAGGCCCTGTAATATCAGTCGACCAAGGACAGCCAATTGAATTTACGCTAGTAAACACAGGTCAAGTCATACACAGCATGGACTTCCATGCAGGTTATGGTCCTCAGGCAGCTGTTGGCTCTGATGCTAGCGAAACCGGCTCTGTTGTTCAGCCTGGCCAGAGCGTAACATGGACGTGGACTCCACCATATGCAGGTGTCTTCTACTACCACTGTGGTGCTGATGGCCTCAATGGTGTATGGGAGCACATTGCAAACGGTATGTATGGTGGCATTGTAGTGCATCCATCGAACGAGCAACCAGCTAAGGAATTCTATGTAGTCTTTGGCGAAATCTACAGCAATAATGTCCAAGGCCTCTTTACTGCATCAAACGGCACAGGAACACTAGATCTGAACAAATTCCTTGCAAGAAACCCAGACATTGTAATGACAAACGGCATGGCTCACAAGTATGTTCCATCGATAGGAGCAATATCGAAGATCGATTTGAACCCTAATGCTGAGGTGTTCCAAGTCAAACCAGGCGAATTGACAAGATGGTATATTGTCAATGGTGGTCCAAGCGATGTTGTGGCCTTCCACTTCATATCGGGCATGCTCAGTGTCCACGACGGCTCAGTAATGAATAGATACGGCACCCAGGACTTGAACGACGAGACATGGACTATCCCACCAGGCTCGGGTAGTGTAATTGAAGCTGTCTTCCCAACAGAGGGCCTCTATGTTGGTGTTGATCACGCAATGGATGATGTGCTCAAGGGCGGAGCCTTTGCAGTGCTAGCAACTCCAGACGCAACTCCAGATGATCACCCCGCAGGAACAATGGTGCCTCCAAAAGGAAGCCCCATGGTAAGTGGCCCACCATTTGTTGCAGCAAATGAGACAGCAGGAGCAACAGCAGGCGGCGGCACTAATGCAACAGAGCTTTCACAAGCAGCAGAAAACCAAACCTTGCCTGTTACTAATGTAACAGGGACAGAAGGAGGAGGAGCAACAGCAGGCGGCGGCACTAATGCAACAACGGAGACAGGCGCTGCAATGAGTAATGCAACAGAGACAGAAGGAGGAGGAGGCGGAGGAGCAACAGCAGGCGGCACAGAAGGAGCTACAGGGACAGGCGCTAGCGGTGGCGGTACCGGCGTTTCCATAGTCCCTGGCGCTTCTAGCCTGACTGATACTGCATACTCACCAAACCCTGTTCAAGTCAGTGAAGGTGCTACAGTAACATGGACAAATGATGATGCACAACCACATACAACAACATCAGGTGAAAATGTAACACCAGATGGCAAGTTTGAC
>DATMWK010000085.1:0-49635 GCA_035562555.1 Nitrososphaera sp.
ATCTGGCAGCGAAAACTACTACTATAGACCAAATAGCTAGACCAAGCAACGTCGATTGA
This sequence comes from Nitrososphaera sp., assembly GCA_035562555.1. GTDB lineage: Archaea > Thermoproteota > Nitrososphaeria > Nitrososphaerales > Nitrososphaeraceae > Nitrososphaera. Next base: position 60 of record DATMWK010000085.1, read on the forward strand.
CAATGCAAATAAGTAGAAAAGCTCATAAGAAATACTGGTTGCCTCCTCTTCTCTATTAACTATAAAAACTGGAACCTCAAAAAATTGCGAGTTTCGTGAAACTGCCTAAAGGTGCACATCCATGCGTATATGCACATATCATACCAAGCTCAGCATACTGAAAGATATTTAGCCCGCCAAATTATCTTTGCCTATATACTCGGTTGAAAAAGGCGCTTTTAATAGTGGACAGAGGAAGTAGAGAGCCGGATGTAAGGCATGAACTCAAACAAATTTGCTTCTTGGCAAAGCAACGGGCAGATTACGATCATGTGGATTATTCTTTCCTTGAGGTATTGCCGCCATTCATTGCCGAAGGAATCAACCAATGCATGGCAGTCGGGGCCAGCTTTATCACTGTAATGCCATACTTTCTATACCCTGGAATGAAATTGAAAGACACTGTTAAGCAAAGCGCCAAGATAGGCAGAGAGAAGAATATCAAGCTGGTGATAACAAAGCCGCTCTCTTATCATCCAATGATGATGGAACTAATAATTGACAGGATAAATGAGCTGAAAAAGAACAACTCCATTACTCAACCTGACATGGAATGTGACGTGGTATTGATAGGTCATGGAAGCAGTGACAAGAACGCACATGATGCCTTTGTTTATGCTGCAAACGCTATCAAGCCATACTATCGCAATGTGGAATTTTGCTTTCTTGAGCTGGACCGGCCGAATATTGAAGAGGGCTTAGGTCGGTCGATCGCAGGCAATCCACATCGAATACTGCTTGTGCCATACTTCCTGCACAAAGGAGCTCACATCAAAAGAGATGTGATTAAGGACCTTAACGCAGCCCTAGACAAATATAACTTCAAGAATGCCTTCATGGCCCGGCACCTAGGAGTTGACGAAAAGTTAGCAGATATCATTATAGAAAGAGCAAGGGAGGTTGAGAAAAGAATTGGTCTATAAGGACAATGACCCCTTCCTCCGGAATCAATATAGTGGAACAGCTGGCACCAGGGCTATGTCTGAAAAGGCTTTTGACATTGAAAAAAGAAGTTTTGAGATCATAGAATCAGAGGTAGGCAGCCATCAGTACAACGAGGAAGAATGGATCATTGTAAGACGTGTGATACACGCAACAGCAGACTTTGACTTTGCGGGCAAGGGCAAAATTATTTTCCACAAAAAAGCCATTGAGTCTGCTTTGAATGCCCTCAGGAACAGGTGCAGCATTGTAACAGACGTAGATATGGTGCTTGCCGCTATAAGCAAGAAATCAATAACAGATCTAGGCCTCAAGGCAGTGTGCTATATCTCCGACCCGACAGTGGCAGAGCAGGCGCGCAGGTTGGGGAAGACAAGGTCAGAGACTGCGATGCGGCGCGCTGCTAAGGACATGGACGGGGGAATTATTGCAGTAGGAAACGCTCCTACTGCTCTGTACGAGGTGACTAGTATGGTAAGAGAAGGTGCTACAAAACCTGCTCTTGTAGTCGGGATACCAGTAGGCTTTGTATCTGCCGCTGAATCAAAAGAAGAACTTGCAAAAATGAGTGACGTGCCTTTTATAACAAACATTGGAAGGAAAGGTGGCAGCTCCGCAGTGTCCGCAATAATAAATGCTATAATGCTGCTTTATCAGAGCAAAAAGTCATCTGCGTGAAAATCTGACACAAGAGAGCACAATCTGCTCGGCAAGTTTCCTGTTTGCAAAATGCAAGTGCATATAGGCTGCCAGACCGTTATCGTTGAGGATAAAGCCATCCTGATTCCTTATAACCCCCTTGCCCTTCTTCATTGCATACGCGAATCGCGAATCACTTGCTATATTTTCAATTGAGGAATAATGGAATTCGTGTCCTCGAAGATGCGCCTTGCCAAATATTGACCCTTTGCACTCTGCGTCAGTATAGTTCAGGGTCAGTCTGCCTGTCATGAGCGTGTCTGCTTCTATAATGCCAGCCATCTTCCTTGCTTTTTTCTCACCCTTGTAGCCACTTATCGATCGGGTTAGATACATCAGTCCTCCACACTCAGCATAGATGGGCGTACCTTCATCGACTGCCTCCCTGATTGACCTGACCATTGATACATTCTTCTCAAGCCTATCTGCAAGAACCTCAGGAAAGCCTCCGCCCATTATCAATCCGTGAACTCCGCCTGGCAGGGTTTGATCTTTTATCGGGCTAAAAAAAGAAAGCCGCGCTCCGCTCCTTCTCAAAGCAGTAAGGTTGTCGATGTAATAGAAGTTGAATGATTCGTCAAGGGCCACAGCAATAGTTGTTCTGGCTTCGTGCTTTGGCGAATCACGTGCATCAGGTAACGAAGTCATGCTACAGAGGCTTAACACTTTATTGAGGTCAATGCATTCTGCAACATATCTTGCTGTACGAGTTATCGCCTGAATTTTAGTCCCTTTCAATTCTAATGCAGGGACTAACCCAAGGTGTCGCTCTTCCATTTTAATCTCAGTATTACGAGTAATTACTCCCACTACTGGAATCTTGACCCTTCCTACTAGAGCCTCAGTAATGTAGTTAGCATGCCTCTGTCCTGCAACATTGTTTAGAATGACGCCGGATATGCGTAGTTTTCTATCGAAGTGCAAAAAGCCCAATATAATAGCAGCTATAGATCGTGCACCTTTGCTTGCGTCGACTACTAGCACGATGGGCGCATCTAGAATTTTTGCCACGTGGGCCGTACTGGCAAAGTCACTCTTACCAGACATTCCGTCGAATAATCCCATTACACCTTCCACTACCGCAATATCTGCATCTTTGCATGCTGACGCAAAGCAGTCAAGCACCCCCTGCTTGCCCATCATCCACACATCAAGATTGCGCGAATTCCTATTTGTTACAAGAGTGTGATAAGAAGGGTCAATAAAGTCTGGACCCACCTTGAAAGCTTGAATTCTCAAGCCTTTTTTGCGGAGACCATGCATGATACCGACTGCAACTGTAGTCTTGCCAACTCCGCTTGTTACCCCTGCAACAACTATTCGAGATATACGCATCGAGGATTGGTGAAACTGATTTTAATTTTAGTTTTTAGTATTAAGATAGCCAAAAAAGGTACTAATCTATCTTGTCATTTGGCCACTATTATGATTAAGAGGCCCATGCTGGATAACTACATGTCAACTGTTAGGCTGAATAAGCTCGACCAATATGATATCTGTAAAAGCACGGGCAGGGGCATAGGCCGTCCCTACAATCTGTATTTTATAGATAGCAAGACACGCAAGAGTAGAGTAACCTATGGCCAAAGAGACGCGAAAAAATTATGCAAGAGTTTCTCGTACAAAAACATACAGGTTAGCATCTCTGCTGAAAAATACTCGATTGATTTTTATCTTCACACATTTTTATTATCTGCTGACAGATGCTAGAAAGAGGTCTTGTGATTGTCTACACAGGAAAGGGGAAGGGCAAGACTACTGCCGCACTTGGGATCGTGTTGCGTGCAGTAGGTCATGGATATAAGGTCGGCATGATCCAATTCATCAAGGGTGAGTGGTATTACGGTGAGCTTTCAAGCTCAAAGAGGCTAGAGCCCGAGTTCGAGATGATAGCAGCAGGCAGAGGATTTGTTGGCATAATTGATGACGACCACCCAATAGAAGACCATCAGAAGGCGGCAAAGGAGGCAATTGCACTTGCGAAGCAAAAAATCACTTCTGGTATATACGATATCATGATATTAGATGAAGTAAATTATGCAGCTAAACTTAACCTAATATCGCAGCAGGACATTTTAGATGTGATAGCCGCAAAGCCTGAAAAGACTAGCCTCGTCTTAACAGGTAACCATGTTCCCGAATCTGTCATTGCTGCGGCTGATTTGGTCACAGAAATGAGAGAGATTAAACATCCTTATCAAAAGGGCATAAAAGCAAAGAAAGGGATTGACTTTTAGCACATCATATTAGCGTTTTTAATCTATAGGGAAAAGCAAATGAGAACGTGAGAAACCATGAGTCATAGAAGGCATACAACAATCTAACATACATTTGGCTCAAATTCACCCAAGCTTTTTACAAGGTATGCAAGACAGTTTAATTACTGCAAGTTCTAAGAATTATTTCTTCTGAGACAGAATTTCGCTGCCATTATCATATATTCCCCAGTACATATGCTTATCAGGGTAGAAATTATAAAGAGGTATTAAAGCAGTCCATTGACAGCACATAGCAATATGTTGGCTTAGATCCGTTTGCGCCCGATGCTTTTGATGTTAAATTGATAGGTAAACACCATATGTATATAAAAACGCCGAAAAAAAGAGTTGCTTTTTGCATCAATTCGATGACCAAAAGTCTATAGCATGCAAAAAGTTAAAACATAATCTTAAAGTATGCCATCTGCTCCGTGTCTATCATCATTATAAGATGACTGCCACGGACGAGATCCAGAGGCTTCCTGAGGAAGGCGAAATCATAATCGCCACTGTCAGGCAGGTAACAGGACATGGAGCATATCTCACGCTAGACGAATACAATAACATGACAGGCTTTCTCCATATCTCAGAGATTGCAACTGGCTGGATTAGAAATATCGAGCGGTACGTTAGGCCAAAGCAAAAGGCGGTTCTAAAAGTAATCAGGGTTAACAAAGTAAGGGGCGAAGTCGATACTTCGCTAAAGCAGGTATCCGGCGAAGAACGTAAGTCCAAGCTCATAGAGGTAAAAAAGAACGATAAGGCTGCTACGTTCTTGGATTTCATAAAGTCAAAACTCAAACTAACAGACGAACAGATGCAAGAAATAGAGGACAGATTGCTCCAAAAATATGATTACGTCTACGATGCCTTTGAAGCTGTATCAAGAAAGGGCAAAGATGGTATCCAGAATATCGACATCTCACCTGAGATAAAGCATGCAATAGAGGAAGTAAGCAAGAGGATTCCCATTCCGCTCGTAGAAATAAGCGGGATAGTGGAGATAACACTAAAAAAACCAGACGCCATTGAAATTATCAAGAATACACTTGCAAGCGCTGAGGGCACTAAAAGTGGTGCAAGTAGTACGATAACTTACCTCGGAGCTCCTCGCTACAGAGTCGTGGTGGAAGCTGAGAACTTCAAAATTGCCGAAAAACACATGAATAACATAGTTGAAAAAACTCGGGCTAATATCGAAAAGCAGCATGGTATATTTAATTTTGTGCGTCAAGACTCGAAAAAGTCTCACACCCTTCAGCAGGCATAGATTACTAGATGAAGCATCTTATACGGAAGTGCCCTTCCTGTAATATATATACGCTCAAGCACAACTGTCCAAAATGCAATTCTATAACGATGGATCCCCATCCGCCGAAGTACTCACCTGATGATAAGTACGTTCGCTATCGAATAGCAGACAGGTATACACATGACAATTCTGAAGAATTATAAGTAAACTGAAAACAATTCAGTTCAGATGAACATTGCAATAGCCGGCGCCGGAGTAGCCGGGAGTTATCTTGGTAATATGCTCCAAAAGCGCGGTCATAATGTCAATATCTTTGAGGCCTCCAAAGAGGATCTCCATTGGCCGGTCTGTGCCTGGGGTGCGTCGAGGCACATGCTTGAGAGGTTCTCTAAGCAAGCTGGCCTGGACTTCAGCAATTACATTTTTCATGTGGGACATCAGCTCAAGATAGAGCTGCCAAATAAATATGAAGAATGTCTTGAGCTCAAGGGGCTGGTAACATATAATAAGTATGGTTGGGAGGCCGATTTGCTAAAAGATGTTAAGGTCACGTACGGTGTCAAGGTTACCCAAGAAGCCTTCACTGTTGATAAATATGACTATATAATAGATTGTACCGGGCTACATCGCTCGCTTCTGCCTAAGTCAGGCCAAGATTTCTTGATACCCGCATACGAATACCTTCTTGAAAATGTAAAGGGAGCAGACGATTTTTATGTCATTGGTTACAAAGGTGCTAAAGGATATTTCTGGTATTTTCCCCTAGACGATCATCGAGGCTACATGGGAGCGGGAGACATCGAAAGAAAGTACTATGGCATTGAAGCTTTTTTCAAGCAGCACCCCGAAGCCAGGGTCGTCAAAAAGATAGGCAGGCCGATTAGACTTGCGCCATCAAAGCGTATGGAACCATTCTATGATGGTAACATTATAGGCGTAGGTGAATCGATTGGCTGTGTTTTCCCAATGTTGGGTGAAGGAATAATTCCAACCCTGATCTGCTGCGATATATTTTTAGACGTTCTCGACAGAAGCAAGGGCAAGTTCGATTTTAAGCAGTATCGAAAAAAAGTGCTTGACACTTTTGATTACTATGATGACGTTTACAGGATTGTAAGACTCAAAATGGATGGTAAATTAAGTACCGTTCGGCACATTAACCTAATGATGAGCATGTATCGAAATATGAAGAAGCAGGAAAAACGTTTTGGGTTTGAGATCAGCCTCGAAAAGATGACGCGCCTTGTAAATGCTTTGTAGTGCAGAGGATTAGATGAGATATCTTATTCATTCAGGACTAACAATATTTTTACCACTCCATAGACCCATATTTTTAATTTGTTGGCTAATTAGAGGCAAAAAGACTCTTGTTAGTATTACAAAACTTATAGTAGGTTTCGGCAGTCGTCCCAAAACCTGTTAAATGTACCATTTCATTTTTTCTCTCTCACGTGCTTTTACCTTCCAAGCATATTTCTTAAAAATAAATCGGGTATTTTTCATTGGATATATACGCTGTGCTGGCTCATACACAATAACTAAGAAAAGTCTTGTTGCCGCCTTAGATTTTGATTGTGGATACGCTTTCCTTTTTTAAATATACGCATCTTGTAACCGATAAGCAAATGGCAGTTATAGTCTTTGCAATTTGTATAGCATTAAGGGCTGCACCAGAGCTTGTGGCTTATCCTCATCCAATAGGATACGACGTTGTAAATTACTATATTCCAAAAATTGTGAATTTTCAGGAACAGTGGAGTGCAATATCTAACCAATTTCCATTGTATATCACCCTCCTATACTCCTTAAGCACTGCAGTGAGGCTGCCAGCAGCGGCGCTAGTCACATCTGTAGCCGTGGCAATAGCTGGCATTTTTGGCTTATCACTATTTTACATTGGCAGGACTCTACTTAACCTTCGAATAATTCAAAGTTTGTTTCTGGCTATTTTTACTGTTTTTCAGATGTCAGTGCTTCGAACTTTTTGGGATCTCCACAGGGATGTCTTAGCAATTGCAGCCATGCTGTTTGTCTTCTCCCTGCTTAGTAGAAGGGAGGCAGGCTGGAAAGTGCTTTCAATAGCTCTGACTTTGACAGTAATTACTGTCGCGGTAGACAGAATGATAGGAGCATTATTCTGTGCGTCAATTACCGCCTATTTGATCATAACCAGAAGAAAAGATGTAGGTTTAACTGCTATAATTGCTATAAGCCTTTTCTCCACGTTAATGGTTGCAAGTATTCAGCCAAGCTACGATCAAGGTAATACAGTCACTGGCGCCACGTCGGGAACTGGCAACTCCAATTTTTACAGCCAAAGAAACCTTCTTATCTATTTTCTTGTAGTTAACTGCTTAGTCGCTGTGCCGGCAGCAGTTGGCTTTTTGCGCATGCCAAAACGCCTGCTTAAAATTCCACTGCTTGTTTCTCTTGCTGGGTCATTCTCATGGCTAGTCTTCCCAGAAAATAACTCGTTTGCTGCAGATAGATGGATAATCCTAACAGGTATTTTTCTCTCAATCTTTGCCGGGTACGGCATCTTACATCTTGTCAACAAGCTCAAATCTAATCTTTCTGTGATAATTGCCTGCTCTATACTTGCTGCATATGCCGTAATTGGGATGGCATATGCATTGATGCCTTATGACACCCCGTTTATCCTATATGGTGCTCTAGAAAATTATATCGCAAACTTTGCCCCTGTCACGATGCAGTTTAATTCACTGGATATAGAGGATAACGATAACCTACTAAGGGCAATTGCAGAGATAAATGAAAATACAGAGCGTAATGCCATTATTGTAGGTGAGCCGCATTGGAGAGGCTTCATGGAATTGTATCTAAAAGATGACAGGGTATATCACTACTCGAATGACCCGCAGGCTCTTGGTACGGCTTTAGAGCAACAAGGATACAATGTCTATTTGATTAAGGCTGAAGGCAATCCGCAGACCACTTTTAGGATAGAAAACGTTCAAAAAGATGACTGAAAATATATATATACAGACAAGGTTGTTGTGCCTCTTTCAAACTGATGGAGAAGAAACCCATATCAAAAAAAGAATCAAACAAAGGGGTCCCGATAGACACTAAAAATTTTGATTAGAAATCGTCTCCAAGATAATGCCTCTTCTTAGTTTCAAAAATTTTCTATGGACATTAGAGGCTCAAATTTCATGCTAAACTAGGATGTATAAATAATTTGCAAAAGCCAAGTAATTTTATCTACATATATAGAGAGATATCAAGTATATCTTTTTTCTAGATTTGCAAAGTGATCCAGATCCATAAACTCGTTAAAGTCTTTGAAGGTCACCATAAAGCTGCGAGCCTCTTTAGTTGTGCCAGTATTTTTTAATTCGGTGAGTACCTGTCTCATCGCAAATGTGGCGCTGTAGATTGCTGACAGAGGAAAGACTGCGATCTGGTAGCCAAGTTGTAGAAGCTCGCTTGCAGAGAGGTTTGGAGTCACTCCATCCTCTATCATATTTGCGACCAGGGGCGCGTCTATTTCATCAGCTACCTTTTTTAACTCTTCAACTGAGCGCGGCGCTTCGACAAATATGACATCTGCGCCAGCCTTTCTATAGGCCTTTCCGCGCTCGATTGCTTCATCAAGTCCTATTGGCGCACGGGCGTCAGTCCTAGCAACAATAATGAAGTCTTTACTCTGTCGTGCTTCTAGGGCCGCCTTGAGTTTAGATATGTATTCATCCTTTGCTATTACATCTTTGCCCATCATATGACCGCATCTCTTTGGCCAAACTTGATCTTCAAGAAAGATACCTGCAGCGCCCAGACTTTCAAGGTCTCTAACAAGACGCCAAACGTTGAGAGGATTGCCATAGCCCGTGTCAGCATCAACAAGAACTGGCACGCTTACTGCTCTGATTATTCTCATAGCGTTATCAACTGTTTCGCCGGAGTTTAGCAATCCATAGTCCGGCATTCCTAGCAACGCTGCAGATGAGCCATACCCAGTCTGAAACATGGCCTCAAAGCCGACGTGCTCTGCTATTTTGGCACTCAGCGCGTCGAAAACTCCAGGCAGAACAATTATCTTATTCCTATCTTCAAGCTGCTCACTTAAAGATGCTCGTAGCTTATTATTGTTGATATTATGCATCAGCGGGAGATGGAAGAAAGAGAATATTATATATTAGCTTTCCACCGGCCATCCACCTGGTGTTATTAATTCGACTAGATTACCTGCTGGGTCCCGAAAGTAAATTGACTTAGTATTGTTACTCCATTTGACCTCTTTTTCTATTGCGATATCATTCACTATCAAGACCTCCCTACAAGGCCGGTATTCCTGCTCTTCGATCTCCATAGCAAAGTGAATGCTGGATGGTGGGGTCATTGCGCCATGCCGGGGTAGGTTGTGATTATCGATACTAGTTCGCAGAGGATCAAATATCAACAGCATGTTCTTGCCGGCCTTTAAGAAGAGTAGTTTATCTCCCTCTTCTTGAATAACAGACAAACCAAGAATTCCTGCGTAAAACTTTTTCATTCTTTCAAGATCAGAAGAATAGATGCATGTCTCGATGACTTTGTTTATTTTCATTGCTGCTGCATCTCTGACTCAATAGGCATCACTTCATAATTGCCATCTTGATATTTTACAACGAATAACTTGCATACTCTGCATTCGTATTGCTTGACGGGTGGGTCATGTAGCACAGAGCCATTAAGCCATACCATCATCGCGCCGCAGTTAGGACAGTTCATCATAGGGGTGCGGCTTAGTTTAAGTGGCATAGAGTTAATATGTCTTATTGCTAGCGCAACATCCGGCCCAAAAAAGGGTATCTTGTGGGCTCCGGATCTGTATCTTGTGAGGACAGCCGTAAACTTGAATTGATTTTTAGTGTGATGGCCACGTCCTCCTATCCTAAAAAAAGAATACAGGGGCTAAAGCGAAGGGACAATACAACTATCAAAAAATTCACTCTTCTATATACTATGCGGGACTTTTCTGCCCGTTGTTTGGCAGATAGCCTATAGAATCCCGCTTCATTTTGGAATCGCGCGTGTGTGTATCATAATTAAGGACCTTCACCCAATTCATATAGTTCCTTGCCGGGTGTTAGAATTTTGCTATAAAGACGTTCTCGGTAAACATCTTCTCCTTTCTCCTGACAGTTGAGGGCATCATCCGTGAATGATTCTCCAATTCTTTCTTATGTGGACTCTTTTAGCAGTGTCCCGTTCATTCTGTTTCATGCTAAATAGTGAGCTTTCTCTCATTCAACAAAGCCTAGAACCAATGAGGGTTTGATCACGTGTTCCATATCAATTCAGCGTCTTCGCCGATCATGTTCTTAAACATGTAATACATGTAAAAAAATATACAATAGAGAGCTCTTGATTTTTTAGTCTGTCCTGGGAGGATAAAGTAGGGATTGATATCACTTATCGAAGGTGCGGAACTTGTTCATCTGGCCAGAATTGCAGTTGAAAAATACTTGCAAGAATCAATAATAATCAAATCAGAAAAACATATGCTAGAAAAGGCAGGGGTCTTCGTAACGCTTAACTATCTTACTAGAAGTAAGGAGGAACACTTGCGGGGATGCATTGGCTTTCCGCTTCCAGAAAAACCACTATACCAAGGAGTCGCAGAGGCAGCGATTGCAGCAGCAACAGAGGATCCTCGCTTTCCCCCTTTGGACAGACAGGAGCTTAACAATATCATTTTTGAGGTTAGCGTACTAACTGTCCCGCAACAGATCAGCGTCAGCCCGGCCGACTATGGAAAAGAGATCCAGATAGGAAGAGACGGCCTAATTCTGCACTGGCGTTTTGGTTCTGGGCTACTTCTGCCACAGGTACCTGTGGAATTGAAGTGGAACGTTGAGGAATATCTCGCAAATATCTGCTACAAAGCCGGCGCGCCACCAGATGTATGGCTTGATCCTAGCTCAAAACTATACAAGTTTCAGGCGGTAGTCTTTAAAGAGGTTGAACCAAAGGGGGAGGTCGTACAGCTTGGAATATGACAGTAATTATAATCAACGAGGATATTTTAGCCTGTGTCACCAGTAGCATACTTTGCACCATATGGTGTAGGCCTTGGGCACGCAAGCCGGTTGCTTATGGTAGCTGATCAGCTGAAACAAGATGGGACAAATGTTCAGTTTTCATCGTATGGGGAGGCAATAAGCTACGTTTCGATGAGGGGCTACAAATGCACGGCTGTTTCACCAGTCGAGTTTGCCTGGAGTAGGGATGGGGGCTTCTCTGTCAAGGACAGCATAGCTAATCTCCCTGTCTGGTTTGCCAACTTTTTGAGGCAGGTTAACCAAGAAACACGCAACATGGTAGAATGCAATCCGAGTATCGTTTTATCCGATAGCAGGCTCTCGCCGCTCATGGCGGCTAGATTACTCAAGGTTCCTTCAATGGTGGTATTGAACCAGATAAAGCTATTGCTCTCGCCTCGTCTGCATAATCTTGCAGTATCACGCATATTTGAAAATATCATGGGTGAATTCTTAGGCTCGATGTGGGCAATGGCTGATAGAATCCTGGTGCCGGATCTTCCACCACCTTACACGCTGTCTGCGCATAATATCTGGGATATAGGCTCAGTATCACGAAAGTTAGAATATATCGGATTTGCTTCACCCAGACCACAGATAGACAAAGAACGAGTCATCAAAGTAGCCAATATGCTGGGCTTTGATAAGAGCCGGCCCCTCGTCTTTGTACATGTAAGCGGCCCGGTCCAGACACGGCCAGCATTTCTCAACCTTGCGATTAAAACCGCTAAAATACTGGATCCCAAAATCCAGTTTGTCATCTCGGCAGGCAACCCCAGGGGGATATGCAACCCAATGAGGATTGGAAGATTAAGCTGGTATTATGAATGGTGCCCTGTGCGAGATGAGATATTTGTTGCAAGCGACCTTCTCGTATTGAGAGGAGGTCATGTGGCTCTGTCACAGGCGATTCAGTTTGGTAAGCCTGTCATTACTGTGCCTATCGAGAATCATGGCGAGCAATTAGGCAATTGCGCCAAGATTGAGGAGCTTGGGGCAGGACTAATGCTGCATCCAAAGCACTTGAGAGCGGAGCAACTTGCAGACTCTATTGAGAAAGTACTTGGAGACTCTTACTACAATAAGAAAGCAGCAGAACTTCAGAGGCTAACTGAAAAGCTAAATGGCATCAATAATGTCGTGCAAATAGTTAGGTCCTATCTTTAAATCCAGCGTCTTCATATGCTTAATTGCTAACCTCGCTTGAGCATCTATAGTATTGTCGTACCTCTCAAGCATGCCTTTTGCAACTTTGACTGCTGAGACATTCAGCTCTATTCCAACCTCTTGTGCATATCTGCCAAGCTCGGTTGATAAAAACATTAGTGGGACGAAAGGCATCTTTCCTGAAAACACCATTTCTTTAATGATGGGTTCTATGAACCATATTGGATGAACTGCAGTAGTCAGAGGAAGAACGACTCTGTTATTATTCTCACATTTTACCAGAATCTTTGAGATGATCTTTTCCTTCAACAATACTGATAACATGCCTTTTGCAGGCACATTGATTGGCATTGCCAAGATTTTTTGTTTTTCTCTTCCTGTTCTTGTAGCAAAGAGCTGCAGAAACTTGGCGTTAACTGCAAGCTCGCTTTCGTCAACATATGGCAATACAATACTAGTACAGTCAAAGCCTGCCTTAGCTGCCGTTAGACATGCGAGACACGATAAAGAGTCATGAATACTACTCAAAACCCTACCCTGTGAACCGATTATAAATCCTCCAGGCCCATCCATCGCTTGTATACAGACATAGGCGTTTTCCTTAGCTATGACTGCCAGAACGAGCCGGCTAGCTGCCTCCTCAGTTTTTGCAGGCAGGACTTTTATCGATGCTAACCTTGCCGCAAGTGTGCCAGAAGCAGCAAACTCGACATCTCTGCCAACATAGTCACACCCTGCAGCGGGTTGTAATATGACCTTTACATAAAACCTATCGCCGGGCACCATGATCTTACTGCCAACTTCAACTATTGCGGCTGTCAGATCAGAAAAGTTCGTCGATACTTTTTTTGCTATTGCAACACTCTCAATTCCAAACATCCCGGCAAGCTGTGAGGCAAGGTCAACTACGTCTCTTGCCTCACATATTATACAGTTGTATTCAACATTGACACTTATGATTCCCCTTGCAGTCTTTCGGATAGTGTCAGAAAGTGCCCTTTCATCGCTAAAGGGTGATGGAAATGCAATAACCACGCTCAATTTTATACAAGAAGACGAAGATTCTGATAATTATACTGTAAGAAAGAAAATAATATAAAGGGGAATTCCCCCAGCCAATCCCTACCAGTGATGCTTTTCGTCTGGAATCAAGCCGATCTGCTCGCGCTCAAAGTACCTTTCCAGCTCTTGCGCCCACTTTTCTTTCGCCGCGCCACCACCAAGTCCCTTTCTTCTAAGCCAGAAGGCGATGACGCCTAGCAGGAACACTGCGAACAGCATGGTTCCGAATATGTATACCATGACATCATAGAACAGCGGGTCGTATGCCGGACCTATCTGCGCAAATAGTTGTTGATACAACATTATGTCTATGCAAAAAATTCCAAATATATATATTTGTCGGTATGACGCACGAGAATCCAAAATGTAACAAGTTTATTTTTCGGAGGGAGGCATTAGAAGCATCTAAGCACTTTCTTGGCTTTAAATAATATCCTTAGGTCAATTACCATTCCAAGCCAAAATGCTTAAAATAAAACAAAAAAAGAGGGAGCCTAAGTCTTTACTGGCTTTGCGCCTCTGCCCCTAAGGAAGAATGCTGCAGCAACTCCGCCAAAGATTACACCCAGAACTATAATAAATATTATCAGTTGGCTTCCTGCCACTGCCAGCATTGGGGTGCCAGAACCAGTAGCTGGGTTTTCCTGTGCGGCCGTAAGTCTCTTTTTCGCCAGAATAGTTACGTCATTGCAATTCTCGGTTGGTATTCCAAGCTGTTGACATTCTACCAGCTGTTCAGGGGAAGCACTTCCTACACTTGCGCCCCCACCGCCGTATTGCGCGTATGCTAGGCCACCCGTAGAAGTTAATGCTAGGCCACCCGTAGAAGTTAATACCGCCATCGCTGCCAGAGCCGCTGTGATCGGCTTGTTCATATTACATTAGCTCTTAGAATTCTAATATATAACTTTTTATGCCACGATTGAGAGGATGGTCTCTTACGTTTATCTCGCTTGACTATACTCCATGGAAGCGATCTTCACACATCAAAGATCCTGAGCTTGTTGAGGCTTTTCTACTGCTATTTGCCACCACTAGGCTCTTTAAGTAGTATTTCCATTTGATAATGATCTGGTGGTCTGAATTGACTTGTGCAGCCTATCTTGCCTTTCAATGATATGCTCTATTTTCTTATTCAGTTCCAATATTGCATTTAAGGTTGAATCATGCCGCAATTCTGATTGTTCTAGTCTTTTTAGAATCGCATCATGACGCTCATTGAGTTCTTTTATCTGACTAAGTGTTAGATCTTGTTTTTCTGAGGTTTTCTTTTGCCTGTTGTAGATCCACCAACTGATTAGCGCTCCGATGATTGCTCCAATTAGGATCCCAAGGAAAGTGCTAGAAGCATTTGTCATGTCTTGGCAATCTTTTGTAAGTTCAGGTATGCAACCCCATGTTACCAGGAGAAGATTTTGAAACATACTTTACCATTTTGATATAGACATTTCTCGCTTTTTAGAGGTGTGTATTCGTGGGGTGCTACCTCGCTTACAGGTCCAGAGTTAAGGCCCAATTAGAAATTAATCTTGTCATTTATGACTTGGGTTGGAATCGGATTTACAATCCCTTCAAGTACAACAATCTGATACTAAATAAGTTACGCGAAAAGTATGCTGTTTGATTTAACGAGGATGTAATAAAAAAGTAAAAATGAAAAAGTGAGGAGAAGCTGATGTTGAGGAGGTCAACGGATCATGTATCGACCTACGCTTACAAATTGCAAGTCTACGACAGCTACCGATCCATCAAACTCTATTACCCGCGACTTTGGAATTCTGTACTCCCTGAACCTGGAAGACAAAACGTAAATACATTCTTCATCCTCGGCTGCGATGTATCCCAAAGGTTTCCCCTCTTTTGTTCTTGCTTCCTTGTGTATCACACTATCCCAACTCAGTACCGCTGCTTCGGATAATTCTGTCTGCATTCTTTTCACCAACTATGCTCTCAAGAGTTAAAGTATTAACCATCGCTTAACATTGTCACTTTACCAAGTTAAGCAGGGCGTTTTATCAACTAATCACCACAAAGTGCCTACCTCTTCGAAAGTGTGGGAAACGCATTTGTATTCCAGGGTTGTATTTAGAACGCAAAGAGGTTAAAGTGAACCCTTCGAAGGATTCTCCGAGAAGATTAGCCTGATCCTATTGACTACTTCCTTTGAAGCCAACAAGAACATCCATACAGACATTATGCCAGAATCAACTTGCTTTGACTGGGGACTTATGCAACACCTGCATGATAATGGTCAACAGAATCCACGGTTGGCTGAACTTTGCTTTCTCTTTTTACTATCTCTAAAATTCTTTTCCATATATGCTTCTCATATTCATAGGCCATTATTCCTCCAAAGGTAGCGCCTGCAGCCAAACCTATCGGTCCTCCAACTATAAGGCCGACAGCACCGGGAAAAATAATGCTTCCAAACCATGCACCAGAAGCTACCTCTACCGCATAGTCATCAGGAGTGCCCAGTATAGAGATATGGATTTCACGTAAGGAACCTGCAAATACCTTTAAAGACTTGTTTAAAGCTACAATGCTTCGCAAAGGCTTGCCATTCATCTCTCCTTTGTATTCTGAAACAGTCTGCAGGTTCTTTTAACCCATTTATGACAAATATTCTGCCTTATTGATGCTAAATTTAAAGGATCAAAAAGTAAATCCATAAATTTTCAGTTTCCCTTTGTTATGTTGTGATCTCTTGAAGTTGTCTTCTGTGTTCACTATAAAAAGAGGACCATCACGATGGAACGCCAGAATATTTTCAGAGAATGGAGAAGAGATTGCACAGATAATAAAGGGAGAGGACCCACAGTTTAAACTGATAAGCAAAACAGAGAATCGTGAATGGGTGCTCACCAACAGGATCGACGGTCAACATAGACGGTTTTCTTTCTCCGTGACCGAAGCAGAAAAGAAACAGACAGCTAAAGCGGAAGAAGAAACAGGTAAAGAAAAAGAAGCTCACGCGCTGCTTATAATACAGGATAATATCTTCATGCACAATGGCAAATTCTACATGCTTGCAAACCATCCGGAAAGCAAATCATGGCAAGATTATGTCAATAGTCCTGTTAGATATATCTCCAGATTAGACAACTTTCCATATTCAAATGTATCAGAGATGGATGAGAGCAAGCATCATCAAGATTTAAGGCAAAAGCTGAAGAGGTTTCGAGGAGTTCCTGTTGGCGAAGCATCAGGATTGGGGCCTTCTCCTGAAGGACACCGAGTCAAAGTAAATGACGAACTAGACGACATTGGATTATTCCTTGCTGCAACTTCGTACCTGATGTACGCCTCAGCCTAGCTATCCGTTTTTTCGTCAGTTTATCGTGCTTGCTATTGTTGTTGGTGCACCGTCGAAAGTAACAACTACTATACCGTTCTTCTACAATCATAATAAACTAAAATAACAATATTTGCTTTTGATGAAAGTTGAGCCAAACCGTGTTGGGCAATTTCCTTTTCGAAAAGCTGATCCAGAGAAACGGAAGAGGGATTTCTCTGAAGTCCAGCAACCTTATTCAGAAGAAGAAGTCATGCGTGAGGCTGACCGATGTTTATTATGTGGAACGCCTGTCTGCATAGATGCTTGCCCTGTTCTTTTGGACGTTCGTGGCATGAACGAGGCTGTCGCAAGAGGTGATTTCAAGACAGCCTATGAGCGAATAAGAGAAACAAATCCACTGCTCGGAGTAACGGGAAGATGCTGCCCACAACTGCAGGGCTTATGTGAAGATGCCTGTGTGCTGAAATGGTCTGGCCAGCCAATTGGAATCGGCCTTATTCAGAGGTATGTCGCGGATTGGGAGCGCAAAAATAAGCAGCCACCGCCGACTATAGGAGCAGACACTGGAAAGAAAGTTGCGGTAATCGGTGCTGGCCCTGCTGGTGTGGCTAGCGCAGACTTGCTCAAAAGATATGGCCATCATGTCATAATCTACGAAGCACTTTCTTCACCCGGCGGCACGGCATGGTATGGCATTCCAGATTACCACTTGCCAAAAGATGTTTTGCTCCATGAAATTGAGAAAGTCAAAGAAATGGGAGTTGAGTTAAGAACAAAAGTAATGATTGGCAAAGATATCCCCTTATCCCAAGTGTTAGATGAAAACGATGCAGTACTAATTACAACGGGTTCGAAGGATCCTCAGAGGCTTGATATCCCAGGCTCTGATCTTCAGGGAATAACCGATGGCTATAGGTTTCTTGAAAGCGTCTTTGTAAACGGCGTGAACAGCTATTTCGAAAATCCAAAACATGATCTCGGAAATAATATTATCGTGATAGGTGGTGGAGACACAGCCCTTGACTGCGCTAGGACAGCGTTGAGACTCACGCGGGGTCAAGGCAGTGTCACTATAGCCTATCGAAGAACAGAGCAAGATATGCCCGCTGACCCGATAATGATTGAAGAAGCAAAAGAAGAAGGAGTCAGATTTAGATTTCTTGCTCAGCCGAAATCATTTGAAGGCTCTAATAAGAACCAAGTTATAGCAACGGTTATGGAATCTATGCAACTTGGTAGGCCTGACCAGTCAGGAAGACGCCATCCCGAGCCAATCCCAGGAAAGGAGTTCAAAATGAATTGTTCCGCCGTTATATTGGCTATTGGCAGAGGACCAGCTTCTTTTCTGCAAAAACAAATAGGTCTTAAAATGGGTAAACATGACTCAATTGCGGTAAATGATATTTACAAAACATCCAAGGAAGGAGTTTTTGCTGCAGGAGATGTTACGAGTGGAGAAACTCTCGTTGTGAAGGCAATGGAATCAGGTAGAGAAGCTGCGCAGCGTGTGCATGAATACCTCACTGGTCTTAAAGATCAGCACATCTCTTTTTACGAGAGGTATTACAAGCAGAATTTATATGATAGAATGCTAGAAGGAGAAGTCGAGACAGATCTTCCTCCAGATTAGACTACATATATTGATTGATGTCTGAAACAAGCTAAAATAATGAGAAATAGGAACATACTATATGTCTTATAGTTCATGATGATAACCCTGTGGGTATGAAAATAGCTGGAGCGGATGGATAACAGATGAGCGAGTCAAGCGTGTCTAATAATAATACCAAACGTACAGGAAAAGTTGCTGTTGTTACTGGTTCAAGTAAAGGCATCGGAAGAGCTATTGCGTTAGCTTTTGCAAAGTCCAATACATATGCCGGCATAGTGATAAATGCTCGTAAAAGAGACGAGGCTGAAAGAGTCGCTAGAGAGGTACGGGATGTAGCAAACTGCGATTCAATAGCAGTCATAGCAGATATCTCGCAAGAAGCCGATTGTATAAGGCTGATTGACGAGACAGTAAAATATTATGGCAGAATCGATGTTCTTGTCAATAATGCAGGTATCCAGCAAGACGTACCCTTCGAGGATACTTCAACACAACTATGGCAAAAAATAATAGCAGTTGATTTGACGGGGCCGTTTGTTTGCAGTAGAGAAGCAGTAAAGCATATGTTAAATCAAAGCCCAAAAGGCGGCTGCATAATAAACATCTCATCAGTTCACCAAATAATTCCAAAACCTCATTACCTTCCATATGCTACTTCAAAAGCGGGAATAGAAATGATGACCAAGACCATGGCTTTAGAGTTGGCGCAGGACAACATCAGAGTCAATTCAGTTGCTCCTGGGGCAATAGAAACAGACATGAATCAGGAGCTAAAAGAGGACAAGGCTGAACTAAACAAGGTGCTTAGGAGGATTCCTCTCCGACGGATAGGGACATCTGAGGAGATAGCAAACATGGTTGAATTTCTTGCATCAGATAAGGCAAGCTATGTTACTGGAAGTACTTTTTTTGTTGATGGAGGGATGACTCTATACCCAGCATTTGGTCCGTCAGAGCATACGCACTGATCTTAGATATATGATACTATAACAGTCTCGTCCATCATCTCAAGGAAACTTAGAAAGTTCTCTTATGTCTTAAGCCTCAGTTGATAACCTTCTTCTCCTGATGTTGCTAGATATGTCGACAACAGAGATCCTAACAGCCGATATGCCCGTCCTAAATGGGAAGGCTCCACTCCCTTCATCAGTAATAGGATTTATCCACTCATAGAATGTGTGCATATGAAATTTACTCTCTGAGGTGAGTGTAGACAATAATAGATTACATTCTTCTACCCTGTCAAATCGGCTTCGAGCAAGCATTTCAATTCCAGTTGTCCAGGGCCAAAATGTATGGTTATGATACTCATAAGGCTTGAGATGCCAAGGGCCCGTGCTCCTAAGTTCAACTTCTGTTACTAGAGGCCATTTCTTCTTCCATACTCTGCTCTTGATAGCATCAAGGGCTCTATTGGCTCTGTCGAGATTCTCGTCACCAGTTTTTGCTACAGAAACATTTTGTTCTCTGCTTGTCAAGTTGTCCCTTAGCGAGTTTTCTGAGACAGCGACTAGGTACAGAGAGGTATCTTGAGTAAGTGTACGATAGGGACCACCAATGTGATGTGTTTCTTGTACATCTATGTATGCACCATCCTCTTCTGACCATAGTTTCTGCTCTACGGCTTGGACTGCCTTATCTGCCTTTCTGCTTATCTTATCAGACTCTTTTTGCTTATCAACAGCTAGCAACAAGTTCGATAGATTCTTCAATGCAAGTATCCAACACGCCTGACTGTAGACTATCTTACCAGCGCGAAGCACAGTATCCATCCAGTCTTCATTATGGTTTTGTTCTAGCAGTCCATCGTTGTCGACATCGCGTTTAGCAAGATAATCAACTGCTTGGAGCATTTTAGGAATTAGAAAGTCAACTGCCCTTGTTGGATCCGTTATTCCAAGTTTTAGCAGTAACCCAGAAACATATTCTGAAGAATCTTTTGATGCAGTAGTTGAAACTTCAGGTGATTTATCTGATGGTAATTTGTGCTTTAGAGAATTATTCAAAATCCACGCGGTAGTTGAAAGCATCAATGCGGTAGAGTCGATGTCAGGGTTTTGCCCATATACTTCAGAGAATCCCGCTTGGTATATGGTGGAAGGTAGTGCTCCTAAAAATTCCTTCTGCTTATCCTCTTTTGCCTCTTCGGATAAAAATTTCATTTCAGGTGAACCTCTCCCATACACAAGTTTTTCTCTGCCGGGCTTTATTTGATGGGACCAGATCAGGTAGAGCTGCTGAAGAGCTGCGGCCATGTTGCCAGAGAGTGTCCAATCTCTTAGAATGTAGGATGCGTCTCTGCACCAGATAGCCTGATAATGACCCCCGGGGTTTACCCCTTGAAGAGCGTGTTCCTCTGTCCTAGTCATAAAGGTACCCGCTTTTGCAACGAATGAGTCCCATGAACCAGGCGGAATATTGTCCACCAATTACAATTCTTAGAGAACCAATATTTGCCTTTATTATTATGGGTCATGGAATTTAAACAAACAACCCTTTTGAGCGATACAAACCAACTACTATAGAGTAGGAAGACGGTAATTGAGCAAGAATGAAAATCTCAAGAACAGTGAAGTAGATCTTTCAAGGTACTTCAAATGTAGATCATGCGGAGCAGAATTTGATAGTTTTGGAGATATGCAAAAACACATATTGACAGAGCATATGCAAAAAGGGGACGTTCCATAACAATTTTAAGCTATAATGGATATACGTAATCTTTCCAAAACCAATATGACACGACAAAAGAATGGGTTGATAGTATCACATTATTATCTGAAGTCAAGCGCTATTAACATCAACAATTTTGCGTTGCTATCCATTTACTGCTTTAGATTGTATCCTTGAGAGAAGTCATATTGCATACCAATTTTTCCTAGGATATCGCTAATAGCAATCCTTACGGCAGATATTCCTGTCCTAAATGGATACACTCCTCCGCTCGTATCATTAACTGGATTTAGCCACTCATAAAAGCTATGGACATGTGGATGCCCTTCTGAGGCAAGAGTAGATAACAGAATATCGCATTCTTTTAGCTGGCCAAATCGGCTTCTTGCAAGCATTTCAATTCCTGTAGCCCAAGGCCAAAATGTATGGTTATGATACTCATAAGGCTTGAGATGCCAAGGGCCGGTGGCGACTAATTCTACCTCTGTAACAAGAGGCCATTTTTGCTTCCATGCTCTTTTGCGAATAGCTGTCAATGTACTTAATAGTCTCTCGTAATTGCCTTTGCCATGACCATCTTCTTTACTATCAAGCCGGTTTGGTAACTCGGGCTGCAACAGATTCTTTTTATTAGAATGGTAACTGCTATAGTTACGGATTGAAAGACTATCCATTCTTGTGTTCTCTGTCAAAGCCACCAAGTATGCAGAAGCGTCTTGAGTAAGTGTACGATAGGGACCGCCAATGTGATGTGTTTCTTGTACATCTATGTATGCACCATCCTCTTCTGACCATAACTTTTCTTCTACTCCTCTGATTGTTGCATTTGCCAATTTCAACATTTTCTGTACTGATCCCCTTCTTTTACCCAACAGTTGCAGTAAAATAGAGAAGTTGGTCAATGCCAATATCCAACATGCCTGACTGTAAACTATCTTACCAGCCCTCATTATGCTATCCATCCAGTCTTCATTATGATTCTGCTCAAGCAGACCATCCCCATCAATATCGCGAGTGGCGAGGTATTCTATTGCTGTGTGCATCTTTGGTATCGTGAAATCTAGCACCTTTTCGACTTGTTTCAAGGAAGAAGAAGAATAATGAATAGTTATTTTAGCCGGGGTGGACGACGAAGCATTAAGCTCATGATCCTCCTCTGCAAAGAGCCTTGACAAGATCCATGAAGTTGACGAGATCATCAATGCTGTAGAATCTATATCTGGGTTCTTGCCAAAGACTTCACATAGTTTTCGTATGTGATATATTGAGGTGGGAAGTGAACCTTTGAATCTTTTTTCCTCTTTTTTGTCAGCAAGAATTGGTTTGAAGTTCATTTCAGGGGATCCTCTCCCAAAAACTATCCTATCATCACTAGCCCAACCTATTTGGTGAGACCATATTACAACAATCTCGTTTAGAATATTTTTTATTCTGCCTGATAGAAACCAGTCTTTGAGAATATATGAGGAATCTCTGCACCATACGCCTATGTAATACCCGCCAGGATTAGCCGCTTGAAGCGCATGCTCTTCAGTTTTTTGTATGAAATTTAGTAGCCTTTTGGAGAATCCTTCACGATCGATGGAAACTTCGCTAGAGTCAAATGAAGCACTAGTCGTATCTAGATCCCCTGTTTCTCTGCCTTTATTTCTTTCCGCTAAATGAAATTGATGAATAGGCGGATTACTGCTTTATCAATTCGCAACTTTTATCAGGCATATTGCATTTACTATCATTACAAGAAGATTGAAGGATAGGGATGGTTCAGCAGATTATAATTGCAGGCTCTGTGGGGAGCATTTTGATAGTTTTGGAGACATGCAGCGTCATGAATTGATCAAGCATGTCCAAGGCGATATCGATAATCAATCATAAAAATAGAGCATTTATCTTCCGTTACTTTTCGTTTGTGCTTTCTAACTCATACTTTGCTGATCCTGCTTGTTTTTCTTTCTTTTATTATTCCTTCATCCTTACCAAAGGGGTGCCCGCCAAAGCCATGTCGCATCAGCGCGATCGATCTGTACGCATCACTTTCATTCATTCTAGATTTGAATAACTCCATTATTGATTGTGATATCACTGGTATCGGAATTTCCTTATTAATGGCGTCCTGGACTAACCAGTTTACCTCGCCTGTATCTTCTATGTAGCTTTCAGTCTTTGCTAAGCCTTGCTCCCTCAGTCCTTTTTCCATGAGCTCTACAAGCCAGCCTCTGATCACAGAACCATTTGACCAGTTCTTAAAAATTCCAGCCAAGTCCAGCTCAAAGCCACTTCTGCTTAGAAGCTCAACACCTTCTCCTATTGATTGCAGCATACCAAATTCGATTCCATTGTGTACTAACTTTACAAAGTGACCTGTTCCTGGCTTGCCTGTATGGATATACCCATCTTTAACTGCTAGCGTTGTCAAAATAGGCTCTGCTATTCTAACTCCTTCTTCTTTACCGCCAACCATAAAACAAGCACCGTATCTCGCCCCTTCTAAACCTCCGCTTGTGCCGCAATCCAGAAAATACATGTCTTTTTCAGAAATTTTCTTTTCCCTTTCAATAGAATCTAGATAGAAAGAGTTGCCACCATCCATCAATACATCTCCTTTTTCAAGGAAAGGAATGAGTTCATTTAGCACTGAATCAACAGTTGGACCAGCAGGCAATGAAAGATAAATTACTCTTGGATGTTTCAGGAAATCCACGAAGGATTTATAGTCGTCAACTACTTTGATGTCCTGCTTTTCAAGTTCTGGCTTTTTGCTACGTGCTTTTCCTATTACTGCTACTTTTTTCTCATTAGCTTGTAACGCCAGGTTTCCTCCCATCTTGCCAAGTCCAATTATTCCAAGCTGCACTGTGTGTTTAGCCGCCCCCTCCTCCTCTTTCTCTTTTCTTCAGGTCAGTAAAGCCTCCAAACGCCAGAAATTGCACCATTTCGTTTCCATCATTTGTTATGGAATGGCTGGTTTTTTCTGGTATGTAAATAACGTCTCCATCTCTGAATTTGGCTATTTCATCATTGATAGTAATGTGTCCAGTGCCATTGATTATATAGTATATCTCTTCGTGATCCTGATGTTCATGCCTTTCATATGAAAGGGTTGGCTGCAGTTTTGCTAGTGAAACATAGGTTATACTTTTTAAACATTGGAACTTTGGATCGACTTCAGCATCTATATCTCCATGAGTTTTGGTATCCATAGAAAGCAACCGCCAATCTAATCCGCTCTTATGTGCTATAGTCGGGTAGACGCTCCTCCAGTTCCTTACTATTAGAGCCAATGATTAGTCACTAAGCAACAAGTTATTTTACTATATCAAAAAGGACTGCTCTAGCAGGCGACCCATCTATCCCCTTAAGCGGCAAAGGCAAACATACAAAAAACATCCTGTTACCGGCAAACTGATCAAAATTAGCAAGGTTTTCAATTATGCCAATGTTCCTGGCAAGTAAGAGCTTGTGAACAGGGGCATCTTTTTTTCCATATTTTTCTACACTTGCAGTGTCAATGCCAACGCACTTGACTTTATGCTTCACTATCCATTCAGCTGCAGAAACTTCAAGATAGGTAAAATCAGTGAGGCGATCACTCGTACCCGTGTATATTAGAACAATGTCGTTGGTTCGAATGTCATAGCCAGAAAAATCCTCCGCAGTTATACTCTTTTTACCCGAAGCATCGATGATCGTGGCCTCGCCAATAAACTTGTAAAGTGATTCCCTGTCTATGGTGTTGCCCTCTTGTAGAAAATGCGACTGAGCATCGACATGGGTTCCAGTGTGAGAGCCAAGCGTAATTCTGGTGACATTTGCATTATTGTCTTTGATTGCAGAATGAGGCTTGAATTTTGGCGTGGGGTCCCCCGGGTAGACGCTCATATCTTGGCTTATTGTGCGAGTCAAGTCATGGATTTTCAATTGTTTCAAAAGAGCCATCCTCTCTTGCCTGATAGTATGCGTTTGCGTGCTTGGTGAAGAGTCCTACCTCAACTACCCCTGCAACGTTTTTGAGCTCCAGTTCTTGCTGCCTGATATCTGCCGGGTAGTCAAATAAGGTGTCTAGGATAAAGTTGCCGTTCTCTGTAACGTACGGATAACCTTCATTTAGCATCCTCATTTGGGGCCTGCCACCTATATCTTCAAGCTTTTTCCTAACTATATGAATTGCAAAAGGATGTGTTTCAATTGGAACTGGCCAACTAAAAGTAGGCAGAAATTTGTTAGCTTCTGCCGCAATTACGATCTGCTTGGCCGATGAGTGTGCTATTTTCTCCCGCAAAAGCGCGCCGCCCCCGCCTTTTATCATATTAAATTTTCTATCAACCTGATCAGCACCATCAAAAACAACATCAATTTCCGGCATCCTGTTAACATCAACTAACTTTAGCCCACTCCACTGTGCCTCTAGTGTAATCTGAAATGAAGTTGGGACACATTCAAGAGTATTCCTGCCGTCGAATCTTGATATTTCTCTAACGATAGCGGCCGCCATTGGTCCGCTTCCAAGGCCAATGACTTGGTTCGGTCTTACAAATCGTTTTACTACTTCCTGGGCTAGATTTTTAGCAGCCTGTTGGAATGAGCGGGGGATCCAGTTTGTTTCCTTTGGGCCCGCATGCATGGTCTAGCTTGTGCTATATGAATTAAAAGAGTTGCAAGGGGTGAGATGTACTCATGCAGAAGTCGCTACTTTTCCGCTAGTGGGTTCAATCTTGAAATGTGGCATGACCTTTTTGCTAAACATCTGGATAAATTTTATCTCATCTGGGCTGGTGCTGTGGATATGGACCCTTGTAAATCCTGCTTTGAAGTAATCCTCTATTGATTTTATGCAATCTTCAATTGAGGTTGTTATTTGAATGGCTTGCTTTAGTTTTTCGTCAGGGACTTCCTTTTCCGCTTTCCTCTGCAACTTTCTAGGATCGCTGATGTCAGAATCAAATACATTCTTAATCAGAGTCGCTCGCCAAAAGGTCGCAGACTTGAATGCCTCTTCATAATCTTCGGAAAATGATACCTTGTATTCTGCTATCTTTTCTAACGAACTCAGATCTCTTCCCTCTCTTTCTGCAGTAGAATCGAAAACACGAAGTACCTTTCCTGCTTCAGCCGGTGCCAAATATGATATCAAGCCATCCGAGTATTTTGCAGCGACCTTTGTTGCCTGTTGCCCTGTCGCCGCCATGTAGATTGGGATCCTACCAGAGGGCAGAGTGTACAATTTGGCTTTTCGGATAAGAAAATACTCTCCGTTAAAATCCACAAATCCTTGATCCCCTTTTCCTTGACCCCACAGTTGCCTGATTACATGGATTGCTTCCTCTGTTCTTGTAAGTCTTGCCGGGGGTCTCGGCCAATCAAATCCAAGCGGCGACTCGTTCATAGATTCTCCGCTACCCAAACCAAGCCCAATTCGACTAGGATAAAGCACATCAAGGGATGCAAAAGCTTGGGCGATAATGGCTGGATGATATCGGTAGACTGGTGCAGTAACGCCGGTTACAAATTGCATTCTTTTTGTGTGCTCGGCAGCGGCTGCAATCCAGATCCAGGTAAAATTGCCATAGGCATTATCATGCCACCACGGGTGGAAGTGGTCGCTTGTCATTGTTGTGGTGAAGCCTCCTTTTTCTGCCTCTACAACAAATCGGAGTAATTGATGCATTGAATACTGTTCATGGGCGGCCCAGTATCCTATTGAAACCATCACTATACCAACACCTGCTAATGGCAAGAATGTTTCTAATGATAGTTCTATCTCTTTAAGAAATGGTTACCCTCTTCCTAATAGTTCAGGATCTGGTAATAATGACTCTTGCAGCATGAATTGACTTGGTCTCCCTTCTAGGGGTTTTACTTCTTCGCATTTAAGAAATGTGAATAGATCTACCGCCAGTATATCACCAATATCTGTACAATTCGTATGGATTATCTGCTAAAGAACTGAAGTGACATGAAGTGATCTTTGCTATATTGAATCCCAGCAACGACTTATGTAAGGACTTGCTCATAGTAGTTCAAATGGCTAGAATTCACGTTCAGACGTTCTTGGACGAGTATGAATAATAGCTATGGAAGCTTCTCTAACAAGTTAATGTCATATGGGAAAATAATTTTGTTATAATCGTCCTAGATAGTATCGGTTCTATAGTTTTTGCTTTAGTCTCCAAAGAAGACGATAATGGAGCGGTTTTGTTGGGATGCAGCTGAAAATTCAGTCGAACCCCAAGATGGCAAAATCAGGACAATACCTTTTGTTAGTCATTCAACAGTAACAGTGGATTCTGCTTCTTCTTTATGTGCATCGCCTTTTTCACTATATGCTAGTTTATAATCCTGAAACATAGCCTGTTTGAAATTATCTGCTAGTTTTTCAAGTTCTTTCTTAACATACCCGTCACGACAATGGAATGCTTCGTGCTTTAGTGCTCTTTTACGCTGATGATTTTCCAAGGCAAGGGGTCCGGCTTGCATAAAAGCTGTTCTAGACATCATACCGATATCATATTTGCAGTTCGACTCGATATCAGATCCATGGACAAACATCTTATATGATGCATGTGATTAGTATCAATGGACAAACTCAGAGTTTACTTGATGAAAGCAGACAAGACTTTTGAGGGTACGACAGCCGAAGTATCCGATCAGATAGGCAGTCAGATCAATTCTGATTTAATGAGTCTGTCTCAAGAAAAAAATATGAGACAGATGATAATTGGATGAGCCAGAACATTTGTGTCATGTGCAAACGCGACTATGATACCAAAGATATTACAATTGAGCAGAAAATAGTAGTTGATGAAGCCTTTTGTCCCATTTGCTGGCAAAAGGAAATTACGGCATATAGCGATGGTGATATGGACTTTTCATTCCTGGAAGGACTTGTGAAGTGATCTTAAAGCTAATCAATAAAATATAGAGATAAAAATTCAGCCTTTAGGCATGATTGATGAATGTTACACCAGCTATCTATGCCCAAGGTATCTGTAGATCAGCCATATCGCAGAAAACCTTGACGCTCTTTACATAGTTCCTGACCGTACCTATCGCAATTTCCTTCCTGTCAATCTGCTCACGTTTGCTTTGGAAAAATTTAAAACAGAGTTAAATGCATAGTCGGGATCTGCTATTGCTTGGGCTGCAAAGGCTCGGGCTTTGGCTTCCTTTGTGCCTGTGTATCCTAGAAAATCAAGGAATTTGGTTAACCTCTGGATGTATTTGTCCCGGGTTGCGGGTGCCTTTAAAGCAAAAAGAAAAAGCATCCAAGGATGAGTTGGTTCTTTCTTTAGTCTCTAGTGTGGTGCTGGTGGTCGTCTATTTCTCAGGTCCCACACGTTCCATTATATCCAATTCTTTCTATATCACCTATTTTTTTAAAGGAATCCACCAAAGAGGACCGATATCGATGCGGGTTCGGTGGAATCCAAGACAGTTTTGACGGGAGTCACTAGATTAAGAAAACACATTCAATATGCATTAAAATTATCCCTTGTTTGCAAGGTGTGTTGAGGAAGGATAAGTACTTCAGATATCTGTGTAAACATTATATATGTTCCCTCCCGTATTGTTGTTAACGTAACTCCACATCTCGGGACTAATTTCAAGACGTTGGAATCCTGATCTTTGGTTGTCATCTAAATGATCATAGACTAGCTGGCCAATGACTATGTGATTAGGATTAGCAAGAGCAGTCATTTTTACTGTAATATTCATAGTATAACTCAAAAGATCATAGACTGGTTTCTTTATAACAAGATGTTCTTTTTTGTTCTTGGTGATATCCATGTTAGTTTTATCCCTTCTACGAATGTTAGGATGAATGTCCCAACCGCTTTGTATTATTGCATTTACACCAATGTCTATTCCTATCCTTAGATTCATTTCAGGATAGTCGTATTGATCAAGAAGAATTGGATTTATAGCGTCACGCGCTATCCGTAGCATGCATTTTGCACAGTTCACTGCATTAATACATGCTACTTTGGCTTCAGATTTATGTCCTGGAAGAACAAAAAATGCAAGAACTGCATCTCCTACATACTTTAGAATATATCCCCCAAATGCCTTAACTATGATAGATATTTCCTGATTGAAAGCTTGAATCATCATTGTGAGCCTATCTATAGGAAGCGTCATAGATAGCCTCGTGGATCCGACAAGATCAACATTCAAAATGACAAGAGTGGTCTTATATCTAGCAAATTTCTCCAACACGTTTTGGGTTTCGGCAACAGAGATAACAAACTCTGGTTCTCCTTCTAGTGTTTTCCAAACTCTGGTCTGGGATTTTGTCATTATAGAATTTAGATCAACTTGACGATTAGGGGAAGACGATTTTAAGGAAGATGGATGCAGCGCTTGTTTAATAAATTCGCCTTTTCGTCCTTCTATTAGACATGCTTCATGAATTATTTTATCGACTTTCTCTTGACTGATTCCAGTCTGTGATGATATGACATTTGTTGTAATCCCAGATTTATGTAATTTCAATATAGTTTGTCGTCGATAACTACTGATATCAGCACTAGAGTCTCGACTTCCTTCATCATTGTGACTATCGAGATTCGTTTTATTAGATTCATGCTTTGTGTTTGTCCGCGCCATGTTGGCAGAATATGGTCGCTGTGCAATTATAATTTTATGGACTATGTTAATACAAATCTAATTTTGGATTTGAAGATTAAAGAGGACGGGGCAAAAGTAGCAGAGGATTGCACATTAAAGGTAAAGACGAGCGTCTATAACCTTGAATTGCCCTGAGATATTCATAGGAGTAGAAGCCAATTCTGCGTAGCCTAATAAGTTCACCTGATGAGTCGGCTGAAACTTCGTGTTCTCCACACACCTCAGCGCCCAAGTGAGGCTAGCAACTTCATGAATATTCGTGTCGCAGACATCTGGGCATCTTACTATGAATGGCAAAGTAGAGGAGATGAACTCATTACAGAGCCAAGGAACCACGGTCTTGAGATTCGCTGTTATATGCGTGGCTCGATGGGTGTATCATCGAGGTTGGACAAACAACCGGTGGTCTGAAAGATATCAAGATTGGATAAAGGCAGAGGGACTGATTAACCTACCATTTTCTTAGATAATAGAAACAACAAGGACTTCTGGGGTTCATTCATCATCTACTATTAGCATTCTTCTTTTCTTTTTCACTGATTCAGGCTCCGTTCCGAAGAACTTTCTTCTTCTACTGACAGTTGTTTAATTGTGAAGTGTAAGCCTCTTCCCTTAGTATCAGTATTATTTTCATCCACATTTTATGTCACACGCATCGGCTAATTAATTATTCATTACAGCCTTATATTTTCTCTGGCTGATTGTTCGTTTGTCGGCTCTATCAAATAATTCCTCTCATTTGCTTAGAATTACAGCGATGGGTGTTATTGGATAAATGTGATTTATCATCATCCTTCTGGGCGATGCTGAGCCATAGTCTCTGTTCACATCCTTTTATTTCCTTTTATTTCCTTTTATTTTCCTTAATTCTGACACTACTCATTTTTGCATAATCATCGGTCAAATCATAATATTATCAACATAACACCATTCCCATGTCTCACCTGGCTCAAAAGACCTTATAATAGGATGCTTAGTCGATTTGAAATGTTTTGTTGCATGCTTATTAGGAGAAGAGTCACAACAACCTACATGACCACATGATAAACAAAGCCGTAAATGTACCCAATCAGAACCCATTTGCAGACACTCTTCACAACCATCTGGTGTTTTTGCTTCTATATTTTGATTTACCTCCTCAAGATGAGGATCTGTCTGTTTCATACTGAGAAAATAATATATGTTATACCTTATAGAACATTCGGTTTAGAAATTATAAAAAATACTACTTGATTGTCCGTTTTATACAAAATCTGCTAGTCAAACAACATCCATGAACACAGGTTCACGGCAGTATTTCATGCTATTCTATTCCTATTACACTGAATTTCTTTGTAGTTGTTGTTGCTATCGTCAATGGAGGTGTGGAGTAGAACGACTTATAAAAGGAATTTGTTCATACTCGTTCAAAATGGCTAGAATTCACGTTCATACTCATGGTAAGTCTCATTCAAGCCGTCCTACTTCGAAGGGACCTGCACCCTGGCTTAGCCAGAATAGAGATCAGATATCAGCTCTTGTTATCGAACTTGCAAAGGAAGGTTTGAGCCCGAGTGAAATAGGGCTGAGGTTAAGGGATGTACATGGAATACCGCTTGTCAAGCCTGTTCTAGGAATGGGTGTCACGAGCGTTTTAAATGAGAATAACATCAAATCTGAGATGCCAGAAGACCTAGACAAGCTAGTGAGAAAGGCTCTTGCGCTACAGAAGCACCTCAGAGTTCACAACAGCGACCACAGAAATGTGCGTTCTCTGGAGTTGATTGAGTCAAAGATCCATAGGCTGTCAAAGTACTATAAACGAGAGGGGAAGATTCCAAATAGCTGGAAATACGCAGCAGTCATTGCACAGCTAGAGTAGTAGTTGAGTAAAAAGGTACCTTAGATGAATGACAGGCTAACTGATGCACTTAACCATTTTTGTGAAAAATTGAAAACTAATGTAGAAAGTGGCAATGATCTTTCCATAATAACACACCTCGATGCAGATGGGATAACTGCAGGTAGCATTATGGCAA
This sequence comes from Nitrososphaera sp., assembly GCA_035562555.1. Lineage (GTDB taxonomy): Archaea > Thermoproteota > Nitrososphaeria > Nitrososphaerales > Nitrososphaeraceae > Nitrososphaera. The sequence goes on from DATMWK010000085.1 coordinate 31,749, forward strand.
TCGCACTTAAACGAATCGGTGCACGGTATTCTGTGAGAGCTGTCTCTGACATGAATTCATCTGTAATTGAGAGCATGAAATCAGACGGACACGATTTTTATCTGATTACGGATCTGGGAGGAGGTTGGGCAACAAATCTGAAAAATGCATTTGATAACAAGTGGTTAATTATCGATCACCATCAGATTACAGATGATGAAATATTAACAGATGACGATGGTCAGATACTAAATCCGTGGAAATTCGGGATTGATGGAGGACGAGAAGTCTCTACAGGGGGAATGGCATACATGGTGGCAAGCACACTTGATTTGAAGAACCGTAATCTGTCGGCCATGGCAGTTGTTTCAGCATTAGCCGATAGGCAAGACCAAGGAGAAAAGAGGTCATTTCTTGGTCTAAATGCTGAAATTCTAAAGACCGCTCAGTCGCTAGGGCTTGTAAGCGTGGATGTTGATATCATATTGGCTGGAAGAGAAACGCATCCTCCGCACGAGGCACTCGCATACACACCATTTCATTATATTGATGGGCTCACCTGGAATAGCAAAGCTTGCTACCTATTGCTTAAGAATGCGGGCATACAACTCAAAGATAATGACGGCCGCTGGCGTGTCCTGGCGGCTTTTTCACAGGAAGAAAAAAGTGCAATAGTTGAAGCGGTAGCCAAATTTGTGGGGGCTAGTTCGGATAAGAGCTTCTTATCTGACACATTGATCGACGATCTTATAGGCTACGTTTACACGCTGCAAAGAGAGGATACGAGAAGCCTTCTAAGAGACGGAAGAGAATTTTCAGCAATGCTTAACGCATGCGGCAGGTTAGCAAAGGCAGGAGTGGGCATCGCAATTTGTATGGGAGATAGAAACACCGCGTTAAGCGCAGGTGAAGACATAATGAGAGCCTACCAGATGACGCTGCGCTATAATATTTCCCTCATGTTCAGTGAAAAGTGGAGATTTGCAGACGATGGCAAGACTGTCTTTATCAATGGGGACGGCATTTGGGAGGAAGCAATGCTAGGAGCTGTTTCATCGCTACTCAGCGGGTCACCTTCCCTTCGGGGCAGACTACTATTTGTGCGGACACTCGCAAAGAATGGCGGTTACAAGTTCTCCTCAAGGAAATGCCTAGATAGCAAATCGCAAGCAAACCTCGGCGTGTTAATGCGTGAATGCTCCAAGAGATTAAATGGCACAGGGGGCGGACACTCGGCAGCCGCTGGCTGCTCCATCCCTTCTTCCGCTCTTGAGGATTTTATTGCCTGCATAAAGGCGGAGATAAATGATCCGAAATTTGCCAGGGGGACAACATCTTAAGGTTGCAGTAGTGGTAGAGATACCCTTTTCGAGCAGCGCGGAGGCGAATGCGGCTATGAATGCATTAATACCAGACAATATTAACTTTCCAAAAGGTCTGTCACTAAAAATGTTTTCAAGAGGCTCCAGACTTGCAATTGAGTTGACGAGCAAAAATATTCCAACTGCAACAGTATTGAGTACCCTTGACGAGATTCTTGAACACATATCTATAGCAAAGAAAGTGATGGCCGGCTAATGTTAGACCCAAGAATTCTAAAAGAAAACCCGGTGGCGGTTCGGGAGATGCTCAAAAAGCGCAATATGGCTGATTTCCCGTTGGATGAATTGATAATGCTTCACAAGCTCAGAGGTGATCTCATTACCAAGACTCAGCAGCTTAGGCGACAAAAGAACCTCCTCTCTGAAACTATCGCAAGTAAGAAAAAGTCCAAACAGAATGCCTCTTTTGAACTTGCTGAGATGAAGCAGGTGAGTGCGCTCCTTGATCAGACTGAATCTCAAGCAATCCAAATTGAAGAAAAGTTCAACCAGCTGATAATGACTTTACCCAACTTGTTAAACGAGACAGTACCAGTTGGCAAAGACGAACGCGATAATATGATTGTTAGGCATAATGGGAACATTATGAGGCCAAATTTTAGCGCAAAGGATCACATTGACATTGCGACTGCATTGGATCTTGTAGATCTAAATCGCGCGGCTAAAGTATCAGGTGCAAGATTCTATTTCCTGAAAAATGAGCTTGTAAAGCTAAATCAGGCACTAGTTAGCTTTGCACTGGATTTTTTGTCAGAACATAACTATACCCTTGTCCAGCCACCATACATGATTAGAAGGCGGCCTATGGTAGGCTCTGTCATACTAAATGACTTTGAGGATTTAATCTATAAAATAGAAGAAGAGGATCTTTACATGATAGGAACATCAGAGCATGCAATAGCAAGCATGCACATGGATGAGATCTTTGAAGGGATAAAGCTTCCCGTAAGGTATGGTGGCTTTAGTTCATGCTTTCGTAAAGAGGCGGGTGCACACGGCAAGGATATGAAAGGGATATTCCGTGTCCATCAGTTCGAGAAGGTGGAGCAATTTATCTACTGCAGGCCAGATGACTCATGGAGAGAACATGAAAGGATGCTTGCAATATCTGAAGAATTTTTTAAGCAGCTTGGCATTCCTTACCGTGTAATGCTTCTGTGCTCAGGCGATACCGGTAAGATATCAGCTAAGACATATGATATTGAAGCGTGGATGGCAGGACAAAATGCCTACAGGGAGATTGTTTCTTGCTCAAACTGCCTAGACTACCAAGCTCGAAGGCTTGGCATACGGTTCCGGGACAAGACAAACGAAGAAACGCGCCTTGTGCACACGCTCAACAGTACCCTTGTCGCAACAGAGCGCACTATGGTAGCAATACTAGAAAACTTCCAGACCTCAAACGGAAGCGTGGAAATACCAAAAGTGCTCCAAAAATACATGGGCGGCCTAGAAGAGATTCGAGTTCGCAATTGACGCATCATATATATATTATTTCTTTTAGTCAAAGAGTAGGAAATAGAACATCTTATGGCTAAAGGAGCAAGAAAGGGAGGCAGGGTTCGCGATAAATGGCGCGACAAGCAGTGGGTAGTTGTCAATAAACCCTCAGGGTTCGAACCGCAAGTGCCCATTAACTATATCCCGGTTACAGATTCAACTCAAATAAAGGGACGTACAATTGAAAATACGCTGCACGACATGATGAGAGGCAACCCTGATCAAAGTATGGATCAGCACCAAATCAAAGTCTTTATTCAGATAGACAATGTAACCGATGGTGTAGCAACCACCATTTTTAAAGGGCATGAATATGCTAAAGAGTTTCTCAGAAGCCTAATCCGGAGAGGCAGCTCAATGGTCACATTTACTCATGACTATACTACGATAGATGGTCATACGTTTAGAGTTGCAATGGTTGCATTCACCAACCGGAGAGTTAATTCATCAAAAAAGCATGAAATAAGGTTGATAGCACAAAAGATACTTTTGGACAGGATCCCGCGGATGACAATTGATCAATTCATACAAGAAATTACGGGCAGCAGAAGTGAAGATACTCCAAGGGAGACCAATAGTAAACTTGGTGCCCTTTTACTTGAAGAAGCAAAAAAGATAACTGCAATCCGGCACGTAGGCATCAGGAAGACAAAGCTCATATCAACAGCAGAATCAAGGGCGGTTAGAGAAGCCAAAACAATTGAGCCCGCTGCTCCAGCAGCCTAGTGACATGGCACTTGGCCTATAGCTTTTTTTAGCGAGTTTTTAATATTCTCTTTCAGATGTCTGAAGAAGACAACCCCAAATTTTCTGCAGCTGAAATAAACCTTGTGCTCCATGCCACAGAAGATGAAGACAAGGTGCTCAAGGCGATAGAAGACGTACTCTTGGTCCCATCTGAGCGTTTTTCAAGCTCACCTTCACAGGGACATTACAAGAACAAGATCCTATTGCTGAAGGCACTACTTTCGAGTCAAGAGGCAAGCTCGCTGGCCAAGCGGGTTATCTCCCTGCTCAACGCTGCGGACAGAGAACATCTATCACGGTTGGTTCATGAGCATTCTGACGAAAAGGGCAACCTCTACATCCGCCTTGACAAGCAGAGAATGTGCCAGGGCAGGGTGTCGCTATCAGAAACCGATGCCATAAGGATAAGGTTCAAGCCAGTAAAACGTTACAAACCTTCCAGCACCATTCAAGGTTACGAGGAACTCTTTGATTTACATTTGAACGGTTAACTTGCTTAAACTACTTATCAAATTGGAAAAATATATAGGTGATTGGATCATCATATCTGCAAAATCACACTTTGGACTAAGGAGGCGCTTCTTTTCAACCGAATAGACCTTTGCGTCAGCGGCAACTTTGATCTTGCATCAAGGCTCAAGGTGCTTTCAATCAGTAGAGCTGGTGTCCCCTTTGATGGCAAAGTGCATGAAGGTTTAATTTGCAGGCTAAGAACTGTGCCGCGACTACCCTTTAACTATCCGTACTTGGTTGTTTCCGAGGATGTGAGCGAACCGGCTGACATTGTAATGATCAAAGACTTTAACAAAGTTAAGAAACAACTAAAGAAAAAGGTTAAGAAAGGAACTGGTCTTGAGCTGACAGTCAATCCTGCAAGAAAGATGGATAGTGGTTCGTTAGGTAAGTGGTTTAAAAACCTAGGTGATTTGTATACATTTTGCCATTTAGCGCGCTGCCAATTCATCATTTCAAGCGGTGCTACATCAGAATATGAAATGATTTCAGGCCCTTGCCTTGACGCAATATTGAAGACGGTCGGTATCGATCCTCAAAGCCATTGGATAAGCTTAGGAAAATGGCTTGAGGGAAAGCTATTAAGGAATGTGACCTATGCTTAAAAGGCGAGCTAAGCGACGCTACCTTTCTATTATCCATGCGGGGGAATCCAGTGCTTCCGTCAGTGCAATCACAAAACGTTTCTGTGAGCTTTTTGGAACTATTGCTGCAGAAAAGGCAGCTATAAGTCTGGTTCGACAGGGAGCAAATGAGTCTATAATAAAGTGCAGACTAGACGAGCTAGAAAAGGTCCTTGTGGCAATCACTCTGATGGATCCGCCAATGGTTACAATTGCCATGTCAGGTAGCATACGGCAATTACAAAGACAGAGACAGCAATATTCTTACTTGAAGACGAGAAGCATTTAATATGATAGCCCAAGGAAACATAGAGATCGATTTTTACTGTGCCCGCCAAATATTCTGAGGCGCTATTAATGACGGCGGACTGGGATCAAGGTAATTGGGAAATGCTTGTTGCATCATGTGATACTAGTACCACTACTACAACCAGTACCGCCAACAAACAATCCGTATCTTCTCTTTTGGTCATACAGATTGGAATTCGAAAGGATCTAGATGCATCCAAGGAACTTATGTTAGTGAGAGAAAACAGTAGGCTTCGGCACATCTGTCCTAATAGAAAGTCTAAACAAGATTTAGAATAAAAATAGGATAAGATAAGATAGAATTTTGTGTGTCTGTATGTTAGGCGCCAAAAAATTCGTGGCGGCTTTAATGTACCATTCCTAGGGCTGCGGTTACATCTGATACATTCTTGTATTCTCGTTCCTCTAGCTTTTGTAAGGCTGATAATATGTCCTCCCTATTTTCTATATTCTTATTACTCGCTCCTGAACCTTGTTGTTGTCTGGCAAAGGAGAGTATCCTATTCTTATCAGCTGGAAAATCCATATCTTTCAAGATTTGTCCTATGGCTGCTACCTTTGAGTAGCTTTCCACATTTACTTCCTTTCTTTGACCCTCAACCCCTGCTTGTTCGCTTACAACTCTCCCAGTCTTTCCTTGCGAATCATCTTCTTGAGGTATTTGATCAGGGTTCTCTCTTCTGCTTGACGTACTTCCTTCCATGCAAGAAACTGGACAACATCATAATTAAAATCTCGCTTTATAGGACGTATTAGTTGCAGCAAGCGAAGATATTTAATATATTGAGCGACTTCGTAGCAAAATAGTATCTTAGATGGTTAAAAAAAGATCTTCAGACGGTGAAGAAAAAAGATTAATGCTAAAGGGGTCCAAGTTTTCCCATAATAATTCACATGTGAAAAAAGAGTGGCCAAAGGATTAGAATTTCCATTGGTGTCTCTGCAATAAACAGTTTAGCATTTTGATCTTTTCAACAAGCATCTAGGTGACGACTACAACTACTACAGTTCTGGTCTATCATTGGAAAAGTTAAGCGACTATCCATCCTTCGCTACTGCTAGGATCATGCCTTTATGCATAGTGTGATACGGATACCGATTACGCTGTGTCGTGGTTGGTTTTGGGTGTTATTATTCTTCTTCTTCTCCCGTTCCCTTGGCTCCAGTCCTTGGCATCTTAACGTTCAGTGGAACCTTGAGGGTTCATGTAAAAGACTACGCTTACTGTTGTTGAGACTTCTTGCTGCCCAGGTAGAATTTGAGTAGGAGCCGACACACTGGCTGCTCCTGCAGCTGAAGCTTCTCGAAGGTCGACGCTGAATATCGGAAAGTCTATGGGGTTAATGGTTGCACTCTCTACACCCGCTACCGCCATATCAAGGGCTTCAGCCGCAATGTTCGCTCTCTGGCGTGCATTGGCTATCGCATCCCCAATCAGGGTGTTGCGTATTTCCTGTTGCCTATCAGGCGATATGAAGAAGAGAATACCGTCTACACGGTTTGCACCTGCTCTAACAGCAGCGTCTATTACTTGCCCAGCCCCCACATCAGGGGTAGGTGGCGTCACCATCCGCAGAAATGGGACATCAAGTGTTACTGTCACAGTGTTAGTAGCACGGTAGCCGATAATTTCTTGCCTTGTTTCGCATCCAGGAGGTGGAGGATAAATTTCTATGCATGGCTGCAAAGGTTGGATATATTGGTAAATAGGCAGCACACTATAGCTACTCGTTTCTATCCGGTTTTCGTCAATGCCTAATCCTCTAACTGCAGCTATTACCTGAGCTGTCAGGTTGGAGTTTTGCAGTACAGCATCTTGTGCGCTTGTACCATTTGTCTCGACTCCAATAGTGACAGACAACTGGTCTGGCCTCACCTCTGTCGTCGCAGTGCTCGATACTGAAAGAGTAGAAAGATTAGCTGACGAGTAATTGTTTTGCTCATCTAAATTTTCATTATCGACGAGATTTGTGTCATTTGCCTGGGTTCCTATCTGAGTGGCATTTAAGCCGTCTGCTGCTGGCTCTTGTTCGGAGGCACTACTTTCTCCAGTAGTTTGTGCCTTGGCAGAGGGTATCTGGTCACCTGCAAGAGCGGTAGCCATAAACAGCACTAATACAAGCACACACGCAAAAAACAAGCTTATTCCTCTGGTCTTTATCCTCAGTGTATCACGAGAATGTTTTATTGTTGACATGTATCGTTATATTAAAGCAACATAGACTTTATTAGCAGAACTCTATCTACTTCACGAGGCAGATTTTATTAGATTTTTCATATATCATATATAACAACGCGGGATACAGAAACTGAAGCAAATAGACCGCAGAACGGCATGACAGCAGAGCCTAAATGGATGAATTAGTACGATCGATCATACAGCAGCTTCGACTTTACCGCGATGGTGATAATACATAAAAATTGTCAAGTAGGAAGCTGGAGGTGCGACTGCAGAATATAACTGGAACTTAGTTCTTTAAGATGCTGGACGATGTAGGAGTAGAAAATTTCTTCATTCATGATTGCTAGAAGAAAGGGCCGCGTTATGATGCGCAGAAGGCTAGATTTTCTTATTTGTTTTCTGATTAGCATGAAGACTATCCAGCGGAGATAAAGATAACATTGATGCAATTAAGCGAATATATTAATTAATACCAGCACAAAAAAAGAAGAAGAACTAGCTGTGTAGCGCGGCCACAGAAACTAGTCTGATTATCCAAAGAGGGGGTTTGGTGATTCTAGCTCCCCTGGTCCTTGTGTCTCAGGCCGATTCTCTGGTTGTGGTTGTGTTTCAGCAGGAGTCTGTGGCTGTGGTTGTGGTTGTGTTTCAGTCGGGGTCTCTCCTCGTACGATTACTTGACCAGTCATCCATGGGTGGATTGCACAGAAGTAAGGATATGTTCCAGGCTCTTCAAACGTTACTGTAAAGGAGCTGACTGGCGGAAATGGTGGGCCCAATTGTTGTTCTGCTGAAGCTCCTTCTGTGGGCGGGGAGATTCCTTGATTATCTGGCATTGTGAGCACATCGGTTGTGGTACCAGTTGCATTAGTCATTGTAGCTGTTGCATTCGTTGCAGAAGCTCCTCCTGTTGTGCCTGTTTCTGTATTGTTTGGTTGAGCCCCACCAGGAGATGGCATAGGTGCTAGTATGATACCAGAATTTAGTGCCTTTACATTGCTGTTAAGGGTCGCCTGTATATCGGTTCCTTCAAGGTAGGTCGTGTGATTGTCTGCATCAACTACCGTAGGATACCATGCGTGTTTATTTAATGCCACAATTGCTTCTCCACCATCAGGGGTCTGTATAACGAGAGGCTCACCAAGGTTAAATGGTGGCAAGAGCTCAAGTTCTGTCAGGACACCAGAAGGGGCAGCAAAGGGCAATATTATGTCAGATACAATGCTTGGGTCTTGGACAAAGGTTACCGTATGGATATCTGACATTTCAGATGGGGTGATCCAAGTCACGCTTTCTCCTGCATTGATTTCAACTGTCTGCGGAGTGTATGTATAGTGTTGAATAGTCGCGTTAGTGCCTTCACCAATCGTTACAGTTATGCTTCCTTCAGGTGACGATGTCACTGTTTGGTCCGTTGTGTCCGTCAACTGGCCTGAACCAGTAGGAGTTGCGAAACTAGCAGGACCACTTAAAACTAAAAGGGTCGCGGCTAGGATCCCAACATAGTACAAATTCGATTTCATCAAAATGTATATGATAATATTTCGCATTTAAGAGATTCTTAAATAGATTCGTCAACTTCATCCATAAAGCCAAGTAATCTGCTATTCAATGAAAGACAAGCAGAGCACTTATTGACACTTAATTCCCGGACCATCGCAGAAGCATCCCATACTGAACAATCCTTTAATCGTTTGTCCCAATTAAGGAAGAAGATAAGCGATATACTTTTCATGGACTATATACATCAGAATATTAAGATTTAAGTCACTTCATCGTCTTAGAAAAAAAGGGGATGAAGTGAGTTTGCTGCTCCAGGCTGAGCAAAAAGCGATGAAGATCTCGCGACGAACTGACCCTAATTTTATATTTCATGAGATTTGTTATATTTTTAATCTAAGTTTGCATTGAACTGATTTGTTTCAACTCGATTTACGACCGATTGTTTTGCCTCTCTCGCGAAATTCGCTTCTACATGATCTTTTTGTCTTCTATCTTTTACTCCTAAGAAGAAAGATGTCTATAACACAAATACGCTTTATATCAAAGACATAGTTAGTTGTTGTTGTTGTTGCTGAGAACAGGAGTTCGTGCATAAAACAATTATTAATGCATGTGTCCCATGTACAGTCGCTGTAAGAATGGAGATAGTTTATGATTATCCTCTCTATCGCCCTCCATCAGAGGGAGACTCTATGATATTTCAGGTGACACTTGGTTGCTCTTTCAACAAGTGCTCATTTTGTAATATGTACCGTACTAAAGAATACGTGGAGCGACCCTTGGAAGAAATCAAGTCAGAGATCGACATGATGGCCAACTTCTATCCTGATACCCGCAGGATCTTTCTGGCAGACGGTGATGCGCTAAATCTTCAAAAGGACAGTATGGTTAAGATTCTAAAGTACCTCTATGCAAGTTTTCCAGGACTTGAAAGGATCTCATGTTATGCTATGCCAAAGAACATTCTGCAAAAGAAGGATGATGAGCTAAGAGAAATAAGAGCTGCAGGACTTCATATGATGTACGTGGGAATCGAAAGCGGAAATGATATCGTCCTTAAGAAGGTTACGAAAGGTGCAACCTATCAAACAATCCTTCAAGCATGCCAAAAGGTCAAGCATCACGGTTACATCCTGTCCTGCATGGTAATCCTTGGGCTGGGAGGCAAGACATATACAAGAGAGCATATCGCAGACACCTCTCGCATCCTCAGCGAAACGTCTCCTGACTACGTCGGCGCACTGACGCTTTACCTCGAGGAGGGCATATACGATGAATTTATGAAAAAATTTGGTGAGCCCTTTTTGCCCCTCGATGATTTGGATGTTTTGGATGAGCTTGAAAGGCTAATCACTGACTTCAAACCCAGTCGACAAGTGCTCTTCCGAGCAAATCATGCTTCAAATGTCTATTCTGTAGGTGGCACAATACCTGAAGATAGCGAAAAGATCATTGCTTTGATTAAGAATTTGAAATCACGTCCCGATATGCTCAAGCCCAAGTTCCTTAGGCGCTTCTAGGCACTGCGATAGAAGATCAATTTTCTTGTTCTTTTCGTTTTCTTGCTGTACTATCTGTTTAGCTAGATTATTATCATTGTTATCCTAAATCACTACTTTGGAATTTTTTCGGTAATTTTGCTTGGCGTCATTTATCTTCGTGCTTTTCTTAGATCATTTGAAGAACATTTTTCAAATCCTTCACCGCGGGCTTCTAGTGTCCTCTATATGTACGTCTAACGTGATTAAGACTTAAACGTCACATCCTTTTCTTGTGCATCTGATGATGCAGCAAAACATGTTTTTTGTCTAGGAATTCTCTGTCCTCTTCAAGTCCTCCTCACTTTGTGACAGAGATATGTGAGAGCTTTTGAAAGTCTTCTTTCTGTCGAAATTTTGACACAAACTCGACAGCTAGAAGTATTACTACAGTATTACTGCTAGTGTTATACGAGCACCACCATTAGCAGGGGCAGCATTAGAACCCAAACAAGATTTTGCAGTTGATTAAACACAACTGCAGATCATATCCATACTCATGTGCTTAGCGGCGATAGAATTATTAGCCTGAGAGGATATTTTGGCTTTATGTACCGCGGGGAACTAGAGGTTCAGGCCAAAAGGAAGGCACTGGCTGTTTTGCAGGATGAAATTACAAAAATCTTGAACTCTTCAAGAGATTTATCAACGCTGACCACATCACTCATCAAAGGCGATGAAATGAACATTCACCAGTATCTTGAACGTATGACAAAGACTGAGGAAGAGGTTGAGAATCTATGCAGGAACATAACTCGTGACGTTGCCGAGATAGGCAGCCTGATGGCGAACAGGGAAGATATCTTAAGGACTGCCTATATCATCGACGATATTGCTGGCTACATCAGCGGCGTTGCCTTTAGGCTTGCCAATATAAAACCGATTACTTTAAAAAAGGCTTCATTTGATGTCGACCTAAACCAACTCGTCGGCATGGTTGTAGACACTATTTTCAAGTTAAATGAAATGGGCCGGGCCCTGTCAATCAATCCTCCAAACGCAATTTACACTGCGCAAGAGGTTCAAACTCTTGAGCGCCAAGTTGACATAAAACACAGGGCTGTTATCGTCAAGGCGCTCAACGAAATTTCAAATACTAAGGACCTGTTACTGCTTAAAGATGCAATTGAAGGCATCGAGGGCATGGTGGACAAATGTCAAGAAGCGTCTGACTCCTTCACAATTCTTGCCCTGAGCATGTAAGAAATGATCAGCGGCAGGCTCGTTGAAAACCGGATAATAGTCTGGGACGTTTCGCACTCAAGATCACTCTTTGGCGATGGCTATTATGGTAAGCCGCTTGGAATCCCAAAGCCCAAAGGTTCAGAATTTGACGCCCCATTGGTGCTTGACCTAATAGAAGGATGCTACCTTGTCGAAAAGAATAAGTTGCAAGTGTTTGATATTGACGGCAAAGGCGTTCCTTTTGCCAAAATAAAAAGAATATGCAAAGAACAGTACGCAGACTTTGATGCTAACTACCTCGTTTATCATGACCTGCGTGAAAAAGGCTATATTGTTACACCGGGGATCAAATTCGGATGCGACTTTGCAGTCTATGAACAGGGACCCGGGATAGACCACGCACCCTATTTAGTGCAGGTCTTTAGGGCCACAGATGACCTTGCCGCAACTGGCATAGTTCTGGCTGGCAGGCTTGCGACTACTGTAAAAAAGCAATTCATCTTAGCGATTCCAAAAGTAAAACAAAAAAAAGTAGATTTCGTCGGATTTGATTGGTGGCGTGCCTAGCTATTAGTGAGTGTCAGATGTTGTTGTTGTTGTTGCTGTTTTTCTGTCTTTCCGTTTTGGGCGGGCAGATCAAATTTCACAAAGTTCTCTCCTGAAATAGTAAGCAATGCACTATACTTTTCAGAGCCTTGGTCAAGCCACCCCTTGTATCGGATCGAGTTCTTTACAATGTCGGTGATACTGGGCTTCTTTTCATTTACTTCGTCATAACATGATAAGATTTCGCCAAACTTGACCTCCTGCTGGTTGTTGAACTTTGTAAGATAGTAAACAAATACGGCTGCTTTTTCGTAGTGGTTAGCTGGCTTTTTCTCTGCGTAGAATTCACGGAGGCCAATCTTGTTTTCATTAGCCTTCAGGTCTACAGGTATTGGGTGTATTATTATTGCAGGCCTAGCAGAATGCTTAACAGTGGCACTGCTGTTTGACCTCTGAGGGTGCGGAAGAGACGATTGTTCAATCACAGCTGAAGTCTCCTGTTGTTGACGTAGTTCCGCAGGAAGTGCGGCTTGGGCAGACTCAGTTTTGAGTTGAAGGCTTTGCTCGACGCCGTGGGTTATCGCTTCCTTTACAGCCATCTTGAAAATTTCTTCAAATTTCTCAAGATGCTTATCGACAAAGCTCTCTTTACCTTCAAGTTCAACCATTCCCTCCCTGACGTTTATCGTGAATCTGGCTTCTGAATTTGTCAACTCGATGTATAACGTTTGGAAGTTTTTAATTAAGCTGTTGGTGCAGCGAGCCAGACTAGCAGCAAAAGACATTTGACAGGAATGCCAATTAGACTATAAAGTGTTCTCTTAAATATGCGCGTCATGTAGTAGCATAGATTATACTATGTTCGTAGTCAAGAGGCTTGGCAGGAACGGATTATGGAGCGCAGTGAGCCTTATAGACAAGAATGGCTCATTCAGAGGCGAGGCCAAGTTTGAGACCCGCAAAGAAGCCGAAGAGTATTTGGAAGATTATCTCAAGAGAATGAAAGACCGGCTAGTTATAAGTCGTGAAGGAACAGGGCAGCTTAAAATATTTAAAGAAAAAAGATAGCCTAGCACAATTGGACAAACCCCCACTATCATTTTTATACGACTCTCAGATACTTTCTAACGGTCGTATATTGCAAGCATATAGAGGATAAAGAATTATTTATCAACGAATATTTTCACCCACTCTCATCAAGCGGCGCCATCAGTATATCGGCATAAAGCTATCTTCTAGGTAAATATGATATTATACAATGTCTTATAAGACTATCATATAACTCATCCATTCAAACCAAAAAAGCTTTATGTTAGGTATGCTCTACTTTATAACGTGAGTTAAGGGGCATGTTTGTTTGCCAGACCTGCAAGGGAACGGCATTGATATTAGCGGTTGAAAGCGACGGTAGACTATGTTTTGAGGAATGCCCAGACTGTAATCCTCATCCCGAGTCCCAGGTCCCAATTCTTGAAGATAATTAAATGAGTAATCATCAGTATGGACTTGTGGCATTTACTGTTCAAGCAATTGTTTTTTGTATCTATCACATCAAATATTGACAGGCGCCTTATGGCTTTCGCCACGATGCTTTTGTAGGTCCTCAGGTTTATCGAACTTCGAGGCACACATGTCACAACTATATAAGCCAGAAGTAGCCCCTTCCTCGCCCGGTTTTGAAACTGCCTGATGTTGTTTGGCGACAGGTGGAGAAGATATACCCGTCTTGTTAGACTCTTCTGCTGGCTCAACGGGCTCGAAGTGTACGACTTGCTTTTCTAGCGTAAGCTTTGGCTCCGACTCTTTGCTTCCATGCATAAATTGTGAGTTTGGCTTGCCTTGTACAAACTCATAACCGTGCTTTAGCGTCTCTTCACTCATGTTGAGCCTGATAGGTTCACTATTTGCTGAGCCATTCTTTCTGGGTAAGATTGCACTTACAGGGACATGGATCTCTTCGTCTTTTAGAAGTCCCTTTTTGTAGACTATGAAATAACTGTCATTCTCTATCCTTTTTACCTTGCCAATCATCTTTCCATCAGAGGTAATAACTTCAGTGTCTTCGTCAAGCGATATAGGCATAGCTCTTCAACTAACCCGTGTAATTATTGGTCTTAACTGTTGACAGGATTATTGTTTTTTACCTCATGTGCAGAGGGAGAAAGAAAAGAAGCCATTCCTGTACACAAACGCATATAGTCATTCAACTCTAGTTATCTGGGATGATACTTACGCTGAGGATACGATAATAACAACTGCTATTTTACATATGGCTATACGTTACTTTATAAATTGAGAGCATAAAAGTGGTAAAAAAATATTACACTAAACTCCCGGACCCAGTGCAGGATCCCAGTCAGGCGAACCGTCGCCATCCATATCCTCAGAGCCGGTGTCAGCCGATCCAATATCTGCTTCCCTCTCTTCCAGATTCTCCTCTGGCCGCATCTGCATTTTTACTGGCCTTTCGTCCTCTGGCTTAACTATTGCATCCTCTGGCACGGGTGGATACTCTCCGCTTCCAGCTTGGTTGTTATTCTCATTAGCGTTTTTATCCTCTCTTGCAGTAGACATATCTCTATTAATTCGCTGGTTCTGTGAGTATTTAGAAATTATACAACTCCATACAGATTCCAAATTATAAAGATTCTGTCTATTTTAACCACCTATAAAAAACGTAGAAGCTTATGGAGCTGCTTCAAAAACTATTAAACAAAATCGTGCAACATTATTTCATGCATGCATGGTGGCCTGCGAATAAGTCGACAGCGAAAAATATCTCTGAAATGATTTTCAAGGTGTAAAACAAGCCATCTATGGTCTCTGTCTTAAAATTTGTCATGCCCTTTTATGCCACCTCCTATGCCAAATGCAAAACCAGTGATATCTCTTTCTTGCCTACAGCTGCAAACCGCTCCGACGTGAATAAGGCAATCAGGTTCAATAGAGAACCCATTCGAACAGGTCTCATGGAGCAATCTCCTTCGGAGGAAGATGGAGAGGCAGTTATCAAACCACAACAATAGCAATAGTGAAAGCGCGTTTGCGCTATGATACATAGAAGGAGAAGAACCCCTGCACTCATGAAAAAACAACTTCTTTCCATAATGCAAAATCTTTACGTCATATAATAGAATTTATCAACATAATCTCAGTAACTGCTAGCTAATTTAGTCAACTAAATGTTAACGAAGAGAAGATGCGTAACTTTGGTCAGAAATTTTACCTGATATCCTAAAATACTGTGTTAGGATGATGTTTTCTACCGTGAAGTATAGGAGTAAGACGGATATTATAGTGAGCATGCTAGAAGCTGCAAGGTTTGAAGCAACGAAGACTAAAATAATGTATTCGTCGTATTTGTCCTCCCACCAGCTCAGAGCGTATCTTGAGCTTCTGATTAGGAATGGTTTATTTGCATATGATTCTGTCAAACAACGATATAGGACTACGGAGAAAGGTTTGAGGCTCTTGGAATTGTACAAAAATGTAGGCAAGTTGGAATTAGCTGATTCTCTATTGGCTACATCTCAAAAGTAGTAAAAACAATCACTATCGCAATGGGACATTCGCAGAGAAAAGAGGGCCTAAATGGCAAGAGAGAAAAAGTGAATTGATAGTTGTTTAAATATTGAATAAATGGATAGACAGTCCATTGCTGAGAGTATTATAGTTAGTTTCAGCACCGTCATAACTTCTGTTCGCTGATTGTTATGTAGCATTATTTTCATAATTATTAATTAGTGAATCTCCCAGTCGTCGGGATCGTAGTCAAGTTATAACCACCCTAGCTCTGGGCGACCTTCAATCGCACATTAATGACATGACAAATTAATGGATACATATACTGAAGATTCAGGCACTAGTTAGCCGAGCTTGAAGGTTATTGTCCCTTTATAATTGACTTCAGGATGTTAAAGGTAAAGTAAATATGGCATGGTCTGCAAATCAAAGGGGAACCGTTTCATCATCATCATCTGGTATAAAGCCAAATTTGTCAGCTTGGTTTCTTGCTTGGTCGTCCATTATCAGCCCCTCTCCGCAAATCGGGCAGCTCAAGGTCAAGCTTCTACTCCCTCACCTGTTACTGATACTGGGCCAACATCAACAAGGCTATCACAATTAGTCCTGCAGCAATTAAGGAAGTTTTTATCATCTTATTATTAGTTAGACTATAACCATTGTACTCTTGTTTCACTTATGAGTTTGCTCCCCAATTTTGGTTGCACAACAGATAATAAAAGTCTCTGCAACCTAGATTAGTAGTATTATTATTATAATAATAAAATGATGAAAGCTCTCTTTTGATTCATCGCTTATGGGCAAGCTTTCAGATGAGAACTTAAGGGATTAGGTTCATCGGTTGGAAGCCAGGTGGCCCTTTACCTGGCTAGAACCATAGAAATACAATATTACTCAATAACAGTGGTTATCCATGACGCTAAGGGAAAATGTGCGTAATGATGCATCAGAGAGAAGGTTGCAGTGGTTACAGGTTCTAGCAAAGGAATAGGAAAGGCCATCGCAGTCGAATTTGCGAAAGAAGGATACAACATAGTTCTAAATGCAAGAGACGAAAAGGAGTTATTTGATGCAGTAAACGATTTAAAAAAAACCATTGGAGGAAATGAAGAACGAGTAACTTACTTAGCAGGTGATATATCGAAGGAAGATATTTGCTCATCTTTAATAGAACACACTATCAAAACTTTCGGCAGAATAGATGTGCTTGTCAATAATGCTGGTATCGGAGGTGCCCAGAAAAGCGTACATGAACTTACATCTGATGAATGGGATTATGTGATTGATGTAAACCTAAAGGGAGCATTCTTGTGTATACGGGAGGCAGTAAAGAGGATGAGCAAGGGTGGTAAGAGCACTACAACGACCTACTCAATTATCAATATCTCGTCGTTACATGAATCCATTCCGCAACCCCAGTCAGCCCCATACTCTGCATCAAAGGGAGGCATGGAAATGCTTACGAAGACTGTTGCACTTGAGGTAGCAGATAAAGGAATCAGGGTCAATGGAATTGCTCCTGGGGCAATAGCTACAGATATGAACAAAGAGATACTTGAGGATGAACAAAAAAAGAAAGAGGAAGAGATGAGAATTCCTATGCACAGAATCGGTCGGCCAGAAGAAATAGCCAAGGTAGCACAATTTTTGGCGTCTGATGGTGCTAGCTATTTGACAGAAACAACGGTGTATGTAGATGGAGGTCTTACGTTATCATCCTAAACATTATAGGTCGCTAAAATCTCTAATAGGTCCTAGGTATGTCTGAGAAACAGCAACTCTCGCCTGCATCTGCTTTGAATACAGAACAAGGACAAGAAGAAGAAGAACAAGATGATAGTCCCCAGCAGAAACATTTTGAAAAGCGGCCGCTAGATCCCAAGAAGCGTGCGCTCCTTAAGAATTTAGTCAAAAAGAATACCTTATGTCATCACTTGCAAATTTACACTCAAGCAAACGTCATATGCCGAAGGATATCTTACTCTTATGAGGAAGGAAAAATTTCAGAGAAACAAGCCATGGAACTAATGTTTGAAGCCCACGAACAGATGAGCCATAGAGGATTGCCAAAAGAGGTCGTAGCGGTTGAAATGCACAAGCGCTTAGACAAACTGGAACATAATGACAAGACATCTTTTGCCATAATTATGGCGAATACAAATAGCTCGGTCCACGCAAGAGGAGGCAGTAATAAAGCCGATATGAAAGATGTGACTTCTGGCGATGACAACAGCGAAGATAAGTATTCTGAAAGCTACTGGGCTGAAATAATATAATAAAGCCCAGAGAGAAAATTCTTCAATGACCCATTAGATATTGACGAAACATTTTTTGTAGTTAAATCTGTAGCAGGAGATAACT
>DATMWK010000086.1:0-12111 GCA_035562555.1 Nitrososphaera sp.
TGGTGAGATTCGCTAGAGTTGAATATCATTCAATTAGTGAAAGGTAGACGAGAGGTCAAACAGCTGTTGAGAACATGAGAATGGTAGATGACTATGCATATAATAGTCCAATAGCCACACACTTGAGAGCAAGATAACAAACCTTAAAGGAAGAGAAGCGCACTAATTATGTAGAATATTGCCCAGCTGTCATCCTGACATATACAGAAGGAACTTCGCTGCGTGGTGTGAAGAATGTAACGCGGTATTCGGCAACTCAGCCCTTGCAAAGCAGCACCGCGAAACAAAGAAGCATAAGGTAAATGTAACCGAATATCTAGCCAGCGAGCCCGCGTACTTTTCTTACATTACAAGCATTTTAGAAAATGACATGGAGCCATAAGTTCTTGCTTCTCCCAGTGGCTCTTTTTGAGCCAGTCTGCCCATTTTTTGAACGTTTTTTTATTTTTAGCGGGCCCAGAGGGACTCGCCAAAAAAAACTTCAGATTTTGGACCCGATGAATCAATTACATGAATGATAATGAGGCCAGTTATTGCATACATGTGCGGGCTAGTTATGGGTTGCTGTCGCTTTTTACATATTCTACATGCTGCTATTACCGTCTTGGAGCCTTAATGTGTTGAAAAGCCATCTGAGGACTTATCAACAGCCAGCCTTGACCCTAACTTACCAGGCTATCGCCCTAATTTAACTTGGCAACCAAATGTCCCGAAGATCGAACAGTGTCAAATGCTTTGCGCTACAGTCTGGCCATTCACACTGTTTTGGCTTGTAGTGTAATACGCCCTTTGACCTTACACGAATCTTGTGGCCCTCGCTGCAAATGTACTGCGCCTCTATAGCGTACCGGCAAGGGTCTGATCGAGAAAAGACAATGCCGGAGACCTGTACAAGCTTGCCAACGTGCTCGTCTGTAATTCTGGAAATGTCAACCTCATGAAAAACTCCCCTTATAGCTACCCTAAGGTGGTTCTTTATCTCTTCTGCGTAATCAGGCTGTACCTCTAGAAGAACATAAAGCGCGCCACTCCTCAATGCTTCTATCGCATTGGAAGGATCTGCCCCTAGATTCTTCGTTATCGCTTGGTACTCGTTTATGCCCTTGTCATCTCTGTACCCGGCAGCTGGGCCAGAATCCAAGCCCGACTATGCAAAGATGCAAGAAGAGAACATGCTGGCAAGCAGGGAGCTAGTGTTGGCGATCGAGTCGTTGAAAACTGGCTGTTGATAAAATAGCCTGCAGTGTAATTTTCTAAATTTGAAAATCAGTTATTATTGCAATTGTGAGGTATAATCTTGCACTTCTAAGGTATTATCTTATTAGTATTATCACTAATGTACTTATTCTTGGTCGTTGGCGTTGTTTACTTAACTCACCTTTAATTCCTTGAGCTCGAAAGGCGGTATGTTCATAGTCAAGTACTCTTCGATTCTGAACTTAATATCTTGGGCAGTCAGATCCTCCATACTCGGCGAGCCTATGTCAAAAGATATTTTGTCGCTGCCGGTGTTAACATTTGTTATAACAAAGTCTGCATATTGATTTGCAATTTCATTAATCCAGTAGTGGACCTGATCTTTGTTTACATTTGCAACCTTCATTTCGACCTTTACTGGTTTAAACTTTGATGTACCTTCCAGATATCCTTCCCCCGATTCTACGTTATAGTCTTCGTCGGACATATCCTGTCGCTTGTAGTGTACGGTTCGTTATTAATAAGGTCTCTGCAAGATAGTCAATCAACCGGCCAATTAACCAAAACAATTCTTGCGATTCAAAAAGAATGGTAGAAGAAAGGCAAACATTTCTTTTTTGTTGCGATAATTCTGCTTATTATTACCTTCCCTGAACCGTTTATATTTGCTATAGTTACCAATATCTAAAGCTATGATTGGGAAGGCAAGGTGTGGTCACTATGCTGTAAAGTCCTATGCGGATGCTCACGGTGGACTATGCAGAAAGTGTCATTCCAACTTTGTGAATATTCTTGGGCTGGAAAAAAAGTATGGTGAAGATGCACTAGTAGAGTACTGGTATGGTATGATACTTACTAGATTGCCAGAGAGCAAAGAAGAAATAAGATGCTTCGTTTCTCATTTAATAGATTTTTATCAACAGAAATTAATCGAAACACCATCAAAGCAGAAATACATCCAAAAAATGCTGTACATGCTCAATTCAATTCAGGAACCATTTGATATTGAAACTCTAAAATAATTTAATTACTTCAGCCCAATGCGAAAGAATCTAGGCTGTTCCCGAGCGCCTCTTTATTTCATTTACTGCCTGCGTATGGTCAGAATGAAGGTGTGTTATGACTATACCTTTTAATTCGCTCATCTCATAACCAGCATTATGCAGATATTCTTCTAGTTTAGGTAGGTCAGCGCTAAAGCAAGTATCAATAAGAGTTAAATCGTGTGGTGACTCTTCAACAATATAAGAAACTATTCCAACACCTGGAAATGGATGAGTCAAACCATCTATCAAATGTACTCCATGTATAATTTCAGTCATCTATTTGATTCAATCCAGAAAGAATGCTCACATGAGCAAGATAAGTATTATCATCAAAGAATAAAATCATGAACGCAACTGGAGACAAGAGACGTCTGAGGATTTCATCTTGATCATGTTGTATTATGCAGCTTCAACGCTTTTCGCCTAATAATAACTTCTCAGCAGATCTCAGCGGTTCTCTTGGATTCGTTGCATTCGTCCCTAGATGTACTAGGGCCCTACAAGTGAGCCTTGGTGATGTCCGCTCAAGTAATTATTTCCACTGAATGGTAAAATCTACAATATCCGCTACGACGCCATTGTTTAAAGAGAGGGCCCGGGGGACTCAATAAAAAAACATTCAAAATTTGGACTCGATACAATTACAAGGCGGGCCCAAGGGTCCCCGTGCTTTTAGAAGCACTAAAGTGAAGGTTTCAATTTAGAAGTGTTCAAAGATAGCTAAAAAGTTTTGCTTCCAAGCGGGCCCAGAGGGTTCCGGCAAAAACCTTCAAAGAAAGGACTCAATGCAATTGGGAGGCGGGTTCTGTGGGATTAGGTCCCTGCATGTAATTGGGTTCTACTGACTAAGCTTTAAGGGTTATCTGAATGTCAAATCATAAATTAAACTGACCCTTCATATAATGCTGAAACTCTCTGTCAAGCATATTTCTTCTTGCTTCTAAAATTGCAGCAGCGTCTTTTCCTACGACATATCTAAAATCAGGACTATCTGATAGCGCTGCTTGTAGAATCACGTTTGCAACTTCAGACGGCTGTATGGTATTTTGTTCCATTTGTTTGAATGATTCTGAGACATTATTTACTATTTGTTTATACGGTGAGTCAATATTGTCGGGACTTGTCGTCTTAGAAGCTATCTTCAAATTCTTCCAAAAGTTCGAGCTAACAGCTCCAGGTTCTATAAGTATAATCTTAATTCCAAATGGTTCAAGTTCATACTGAAGTGATTCAGATACACCCTCTAGACCAAATTTAGTTCCATGATACATACAGTCAAGAGGCACTGCGATTCTTCCTCCCATAGATGTAATATTTACTATTTTACCCCTTCTTTGTTCTCTCATTATAGGAATTGTTGCTTGCATTACTCTTACTGCACCAAAGAAATTGGTTTCAAACTGTGCTTTCATTTCTTCCATTGAAGTCTCTTCAAATGGCCCTGCCAAAGCATATCCTGCGTTATTGATTACGATATCAATCCGTCCATTGTTCTTCACTATTGTATTAATTGCATCTGATACTGACTTGTCATTATCAACATCCAACTGGATAACTTGTAATGGTAGATTGTCTCTTTTGGCTATACCTGTTATTTGCTCTGATCCTCTACTACCTTCTAACGTGCGCATCGTTGCATAAGTATGAAATCCATTTCTTGCCAACGTAAGGGAAGTTTCAAATCCTATTCCGCTAGAGCTACCTGTTACAACTGCAATTTCTTCTCGTGTCATGAATGGTTGTGTATATGGTGGATGATGTATATAGAGCATTATTTTGGTGGCGCGCAGATGCACCATTGTCGCGCATGTATTGATGGTATTCACAAATCATATCGGCGTTGACTTTGTTAGGTACGGTCGTAATCTTTGATAAAGTACAAGAAAGTGTCGCTGGCAATTCTATTTTTCCTCCTTTCTGTTTGAGACATCTAGTTTACATTCATCTTTGACGGATGTGTTGGACGATTTAGCTATGGTAGTTGAAGTCTGCAGTCTGTCTGCTAATGTATATTTAGATACCGTTGTATTTGAACCCGTGTAATTGGTGGGCCCAGAGGGTTCCGGCAGAAAAACTTCAAAAGATAGACCCAGTGTAACTAGAAGGCAGGCCCAAGGGTTCCCATGCCTTTAGAAGGGCTAAAGTAAGGGTTTCAATTTAAAGGCTGCAGTCAAGTACGCCAAAGCGAACGCGGGCGTGCACAAAGGCATAGTCTATAAATAAATTAGGTAGCGCATCACTATGTTTTGAATTGCGGCATGATTCTTTCTGCAAACAATTTCAAAGATTCCAAGTCTGGAAATGACACAGTGAAATAGTTTACTCCAATGCTGATATATTTTGCTATTTCAGTCTGAACTTGCTCTATTGTTCCTACAACAGATATTTTAGAAAGGCCATCATCCTCTATTCTTTTCTTGCTTTGCAGATCTGATATCTTTATTCGTACATCCTCTTCATGCTTGCCAATGATTATCAATCCTTGCCAGCCTTTCATGATATTTTGATAGTCTCTGTTGACAAGTTTGCAGCAATTCTTAAGCATCGATAATTTTGCCACATATTCTTCATATGAGCACAAGCCATAATTCCAGCCGTTTGCATGCTTGGCAGCTATTTCAATAGTTCTTTCTCCACTACCACCGATCCACAAGGGCGGATATGGTCTCTGAATTGGTTTTGGATTACAGATTGCGCCATTAACTTTGAAATATTTGCCAGAAAACGAAACTGGCGAATTCTCGATCAGCATCATTTTGATTATCTTTATACTTTCTTCCAGCATTTCGACTCTGGCAGATGCCTTCAGGAAGTCAAACCCATAGGCTTCAAATTCCCTCCTGTACCAGCCTGCACTCAAGCCAAACTCTAACCGTCCTCTGCTAATGATATCAAGTGTAGAGACCATTTTAGCTAGCAGAGATGGCGGAGTTCTATACGAGTTGACAAGTATTGCACCGAGCCGGATTCTCTGCGTTATTGGTGCCAGCGAAGAAAGCGTGGTCCAACATTCAAGCACCGCATCATTGTCAGGCTCGCAAGTTGCTACAGTATCCTTACCGTCCTTGACATATGATCGGAGCCAAGGGAGAAAATTATCTTTTAACCATATGGAGTCGAACCCCCACCTTTCACATTCCCTGACAGTAGATACTATATCTTCAAACCTTTGTCCTTCTTGGTAGATATAGCAGCCAAACTTTGCCATAGTCTACAAGACACCCCTATAGAAACCTAAAAGGCTCTCCACAATTAATAAATTATTTAACGGCCAAATGGTACATACTAGGTGATAATAACATGAGTAGTAAAAGAAAAGGTAGTAGTAAAAAAAGCGACTCTATAACTGATCCTTCTATAGCCAAATTATTTGAAGAAAAGAATTTTGCTTTTCTTGCCACCCTAATGAAAGGTGGCACTCCTCATGTCACCCCTACATGGGTAGATATTGATAAGAGCAATAATACAATCTTGATAAATACTGCCAAAGGTAGAGTCAAACACAGAAACATATCTAGAGATCCTCGTGTGGGTATTTCGGTAATTGATTCTTCAAATCCCTATCATATGGTAAGTGTAAGAGGAAAGGTCATTGAACAAATCAATGGTAAAGAAGCAGATGAACATATAGACAAATTGGCAAAGAAATACCTGGGCAAGGATAAGTATCCCGGACGAGCACCAGGAGAAGAGCGCCTATTACTGAGAATAAAGCCGCAGCATGTAGCCCGTATGGAATGACGCTTTAAGTTAAGGTGGAAATGTTTTAGATCGTTGATGTTAGCGCCTATCCAGGAATTGACAAGTATCAAGTTTGAGAAGCAATACAGTCCAACTTCTAGACCCTCTTGACACATGGTTAATCCTATATCTTCTTATCGATGTGGTATTATCTGGGTCAAATGTCCTCTGAGAACTGCTATTGGAAGAAAATAAGGGCACAGAGGGACTCGACAGAAAAAACTTCAAAATTTAGACTCAATGCATTGGCAGTCGGGTTCGGTGGGATTTGGTCTTGTCATAGTGATGGGTTCATACACTCCCCGAGCTTTAAATCTTATTCAATTCGCAAAGTAGTGGTTCTGTTAAGTTATCGTTTGCTATCGTCAAATTTTCTTTCCACAAGTGATCGACTGGTCACGGCGAATACGAGACTAGCCCGCGCAATTTGTCGCACACAAAGACACAAGGCGAAGCATCATACCTGTTGGCAACAATCATCCGACGCGAGTTAGCAGAACCTGAAAAATAAAATAAGGTTTACACAAGGTCATTTCGGAGGCAGTCAGTTTTTCTTACTGTAGTTTAGTCGCGCCCTCCGGCATCGCCTAATAATCGTAAATATCATAGAACCCACCAACCATGTAATATTGAATCCCACGGAACCCTTCTAATTGTTCAAAAACTTTTTAGTTATGTCTTATTCCAATTCCTGAGCCTTTTCAACAAACTGATTTCAACGCTCACCGGTCGGGTCCATATTCTGAGAGCATTGAGTCTTAATTTCAAAGTTTTTTTGCTGAGTCCCTCTGGACCCGCTAAAAATAAAAAAACGTTCAAAAAGTGCGCAATCAAAGAAGGTGACATAATTGGCAATGTCCACCAGGACTAAAAAAGAAGAGTACGTATTAGAGTCTGTCATCAACTGCTCTGATGGAAACAAGAGCGATAAAACATGACATGATAAGAGCCGGAGTTTTCGACAAAAATGAGCGTTCCCGCAAGCTGGAGAGCGTGAATTGTCAGGTTTTAAGTATCATATGCATCACATCAGCTTTCAAATAAGAACGAGCCAGTAATAATAGAATTGCTATCATTATTATTTATTAATTATTCTGTTGAACATAGAGAATATGCCCAAGATTCTCAGTACATACAAACCTTATCGTACCACCTGATTGTATAACACCGCCCGCCATTGGCGCGCCGCACTCTCTACAGGTTACTTGTCCTTCTAGTGCCACACCGACTCTATATCCTCTTTTATATATATCATCTTTCTATATCCGGCAATAGGGTATCAAACCAAGCTATTGCATTGGTATAAGTTCCATTACCAAATTCCACTGGTGTAATGAGCTCTCCCCTATCAACTCTATCACCCATTGCTGTAATTACTTCAGCAGATTCTCTTGATCTTCCTTCGTTTGGAATTACTCCATTACGGATTAGTATATCGACGATCTCTGGAATAGAAGAAGAATCTCCCTTGGGTAACTGTGAGTTTAGATTTCTTCGTGTAACAATTCCCATTAATCTGGTATGGAGATCTTTATTTGCATCACGTATCTGATCATTAGGATTATCAACATCCCATCTCCTAGTATGACTACTCATCGTAATTCTTTCTCCTCTTCTCCACAATTAAAATGGTGACCTGTTTGCCAATAAGAGTTTCGAAGGCTTTCAAGTCTCAACATGCCAAAGAACATCAATGAGAGCGGCCGCTCTCCTTTAGCTGCTTCTTGTCATTAACCTCGCTTCGTAAGCTTCCAGAGGTCCAACTGTAACCTTATTATTTATATCATAAACTCAGGTCAGTTTTTGACTTTGATATTGTTGTATATACCATAGGCCTATCAATCCCATTAATTTATTGACTATTTGCTGGGCTGGATTATTAGGTCAAATCTGTCTCGCATTCCACCGAACCCGCAAATCATTCAAGTCTGGTTTTAGTGAATCATAGCGGTCATCAAAATGCATTCAGAGATGAAGACAAGTTGTAGCAGCCTTTGCACTTCTCTCGTCAGCCTGATCTCCATTACACATTCGTCTGAATTTTCAGCCGCATTCCACCGAATCCGTACCAATAGTAGTGTATAATTAATACAGATCTGTGAATACTAGTGAAAGCTAATTTTCATTTTGTACGTTATATTCATTGGGTCCAAATTTCAAAGTTTTTTTGCTGAGTCCCTCTGGGCCCGCTAAAAATAAAAAAACGTTCAAAAAATGGACCCAGTGCATCCAAATATTTAGAGCCGGCCTTCATCTCATATTTGTGGAACCCTTTTGGAAGAACTAAAGGTATTCACGTCCCTTAGGCTCATTAATTACATATAGTTCAAATACTCTCAATGTGATAAATAATCATCAATAGTAAACCTCTTTGGAATAAGCGATTTCTTTAATTCTTTGTTCATGAAATTCAATATTAGATCGAGCGACGGTTGACGCACATTTGACGAGGTGTCGTGCACAAAATAAAACGCTGCGAATAAAGTGGGTATCAATAGACTGGCGTCGATCACAACTCATTCAGTTAGTCCACAGGCAAAACTTTGAACGAAGTAGCAGAGATCCTGCAAGTGGACAAAAGCACCATTAGCCGAGATTATCAATTCATCAGAGATAATAATATCCTTAACGCAGACTATGACGGGCTTATTTTGACCTGAAAAGCCCGATTGAAATGCGGCAAGCTTCTTTCTCTAAATGCCTTTAAGCAATAATCGCCCAAAGGCTGCTATGTCAACGACACAAATTCGTGCGAAATCTCGTGGGCAGTATAAAACGAAGGCTTATTCCTCTGGCAGTTCTACTTCTCCGCTTGTTCCAGCCACAATTCCGCGCCGTGAGCCAGACGATGACGACGTTCAGCTCGAGATCCTCTTTTGCGGTATCTGCCACTCTGATCTCCATACAGTCCGAAGCGAGTGGAGCGGCACTGTTTATCCCTGCGTTCCAGGACATGAGATCGTTGGGCACGTCATGAAAGTAGGCTCAGCAGTCACCAAGTTCAAGCCCGGCGATCTTGCTGCGGTAGGCTGCATGGTTGAATCTGACAGAAATTGCGACGATTGTCAAGCCGGTCTTGAGCAATTCTGCCCGAATGTGATCTATACTTACAATTCCCCTGACAAACATCTCGGAGGCGTCACCTATGGTGGATACTCTGACAGCATTGTCGTCAAAGAAGACTTTGTCCTCCATGTTCCTTCCAAACTCAATCCAGCCGGAGCTGCGCCTCTCTTATGCGCTGGAATTACAACATATTCTCCACTACGGCACTGGGGAGTCACCAAGGGCAAGAAGGTTGGCGTAGTCGGTCTCGGCGGGCTGGGCCATATGGCAGTCAAGTTTGCTAATGCGCTTGGAGCGCACGTCGTGGTGTTTACCACTTCGCCTAACAAGAAGGAAGATGCACTTCGCCTAGGGTCGGACGAGGTCGTCGTTTCCCGTAATGTCGAGGAGATGAAAAAGCACGCTGGCAGCTTTGACTTCATCTTGGATGCCGTTTCTGCTGAGCATGACATCAATGCATACATCCAGCTCCTTCGCCGCGATGGCAACATCACGCTTGTCGGCGCACCCCCCAAACCTCTTGCCGTCCCTGCCTTTGGTCTTATATACGGACGTCGAAGTCTCTCTGGCTCTCCAATCGGAGGCATCGCAGAGACTCAGGAAATGCTCGACTTTTGTGGCAAGCAAAACATCACTGCCGATGTTGAAGTCATTCCTATTCAGAAGGTGAACGAAGCTTATGAGAGAATGTTAAGGTCAGATGTGAAGTATCGCTTTTCCATCGACATGGCTTCTCTTAAATCAAAGTAACATAACTATGGTCATCTTTATCTTTGAGATTAGTTTGTACACGAGCTGCTGCTGTCATAATACAGGCTTAGGCAATATACTATTGGCTTCACTCGATGAAACCTACAAATAATGTGCAAGCTTATACGATAAAAGACCCCACAATCCGGATCTCCTTACACCAAGACATATTTATGATTAAATCTATGCATACAAAATAAGCGTCTATAATTTCACGATTTGCTCATTGAGTCCAAATTCCGAAGTTTTTTCTACCGAGTCCCTCTGGGCCCGCTAAAAATAAAAAATCGTTCAAGAAATGGACCCAATGAGTCGACCCTTTGGACGAACACAGGAAGCTTAGAACAACTTATAGAAGTTTTGAAAGCTAGAAAACAAGATCAGATTAGACGAGATCAGTAGCAGTATGGATACAGACTCTGTACCCATTAGTCCATTATTGACTTTTTGCATTAGCTATATACCTTCATCAATTATTTTTCCTATCTAAATCTGGATTGTAGTATGGTAGTGTTGGGTCATTGTAAGGATTTCTTGGGTCAGGACCAGATACAGCTTCGGCGTGATGTTGTTCTGTAGGTTCCTGTGTATACTGCCTAGAACTAGTATTTTTCCTATCTAAATCTGGATTGTAGTATGGTAGTGTTGGGTCATTGTAAGGATTTCTTGGGTCAGCACGGGCGGAAGTTCTACTATCGCCTGATGGTGCAGGTCTTTCTTTCTGCTGCTGGTTAGTAGTGTCTACTGATGGTGCAGGTCTTTCTTTCTGCTGCTGGTTAGAATCATCTTTTTTCTTATTTAAAATTTCTATACTGTTTAACGCAACTATATTTTTTGGATCCACCTGCAAGACTTTCTCAAAACAATTTCTTGCTTTATCATAGTCTGCCAGCCTATACAGCAATAATGTTCCTCTACCATTTAGTGTCTCTATGTGATTTGGTTCAATTTCAAGAGCCCTCTCAAAAAAGATATCTGCCTTCTTGTAATCTCCCTTTACGTGATATTCAAGAGCAAACTCAAGGGGAGTGTTTATGCCTGTATTGCTCTGCGACCCATTGTTATTACTATTACTATTGCCATTTGTTGTGGATGATGATGTCGCCCGCATTGATTTGATAGCTTCTGCACAAGCGTTCTTGATGTCCCCATAACCAGTAATACTCATAATCTCTTGCAATCCAGAGATTGCATCCTCTCCCAGTGTCGATAGCTTCTTAATTGCAGCCTTCTTTTCTTCAAGGTCATCAGACCATTTCGCCTTTTCTTTCAACTCAAACAATGTCATTCTGTCATCGGACAGGTTTGATGGATCCACGTCATTTATTCTTATAGCTGCTCCTATTTATGCTTAGGGTAAGAGAAGCTGGCTTAAGTTAACAGAGCCATATCTTAAGGAAGGTGTTCATATTTCACGAGGCTAGAATATTACTATTCGTAGATCTTTTGTCATTGCCGTTTAATATTTATCTAATGCATGATAGAAAAACTTTAAAGCTAAGCGGTTCTTGTCAAAGTCAGAAAGATTCCATTTAAGGAACCGATATCGTTCTGGTTTCACTAAACCCGCACCAATAACAACCTAAATTAATACAGTATGTCTGGAATACTAGGTCTCAATCTTCATACTTGCCATTATTCATTGAGTCCAAATCTTGAAGTTTTTTCTACCGAGTCCCTCTGGGCCCGCTAAAAATAAAAAAAGTTCAAAAAATGGACCCAATGCAAATGAGTCTAAGTTTTGAATGTTTTTAACCGGAACCCATTGGCCCTCATTTCATATCAATGTCGCAACAGATATTATTGGAGATTTTGCAATTTCGGTAGGAAATAACTTGAGGGAACAATCCAAAGGTTAGTAGTAGAACCTTCTTCACTGCAAGGACGAGCCGACAGTTAACGTTGTTCCTATACGGAATAATTAGATAAGAATGCATGTAATAATCATAAATACCAGAAAAATACTTCTTTTGGATAGAAAACTGCAATCGGAGCTGCATTGTCGTTCCTTTTTAGCAGCGAGTGACTTACTCTAAAGCCCACTGTTGCATTAGCCCTGACGTTTTTTGAGGAATAATCAATCCGTCTCCTTATCTAGCTTCATAGTTTGTAATATTGGGGTGTTGTCATGATGTCATCACCATTATCTGCATTGTCTATGCCTGATAGGATGATATCCTATGGTTTTGTGCTAGTTGGAATAACTTTCTTGGCGTCAGTCGCTTTCATAACGTTAACGTTATTACCGAACCAATTTTCTGCATTTGCTACTGTTCCGGGAGAGGACGGTACAAAGTTAGCCTTTACCTCA
>DATMWK010000087.1:0-19874 GCA_035562555.1 Nitrososphaera sp.
ATATGCATGCTGAGAAAGCAGCTGCTGAACTAGGATATCACATCCAGAATATAACGGAATGATGCAATAGTTATATGATGAGTATTATATGTGGTAAAGCTCAATCCTGTGATCAATTGAGCTGCACTCCTCTCTTTTCACCTTTCAATCTCGAATCTCACTATAGTTAAAAAGTGGTAAAAAATTAAGTATTCAATTACATTATTAGAATATTTGTCGATTTCGGTATAGGTATCCTGAGTGTTATGGTGCCGTTTTCGTATTTCGCCTTGCCTTCAACTTTTTCTTCTTCTTCCTTAAACGATATTGGCAATAGAACCTTTTTGTCTATCTTGACCGGTCTGTGCCTGTAGTAGACAGTGCCAAGTGGCTCTGCCATCTCCCTTTTGGAGGTTATTTACAAGATATTGCCTATAATTCTGAGATTAATATCCTTCTCGGCAAAGCCAGGGAGATCAATGGTGACTACTAGATCGTTGCCCTCTTTTATTATGTCAATTGCTGGCATGACAAACTCGTGAAATCTCTAGATCTGCCATCCAGCTCTCCATAATCTCCGGTCCATGGCATAATTAACTCACGATATAAATCCCTTTATTTCAAGCCTGAAAACTTAACAAAGTAAAAATACTCCGACGAGGATATGCACCCAAGCCAATGTATGCCGGTTCTTACGAGATGCCAAACTGCAACGCATGTGGTAGACAAGTGAGGCCGGGGGAGCTGTCTGAGAGTTTCAGCTGTCCTAAATGCAGGAACGCAACAATATGGCGTTGCGAGGGCTGTAAGGGAAAGCAGAAAAAGTACCAATGTACTGCTTGCGGACATAAAGGCCGCTAAGTGAGCACTTTGAAAAAGTTTGTAAGAAGCTCTCTTTGGTCCTGCTGCATGGTGATAACAGCTTCTACCAGCTCTTTTTCGACTATTATCTGCTTGGATATGACTGACCTAAGTTTCTTGATGTCAAGCGGCGCAATGCTATCAATTGTACCAGTGCTGTAGGCGTAAATGTATTCGTTGATGATCTTTGAAACAAATGACGGCGCCACCAATATCAGAAATAGCATACTCTCCTTCATTATCTTGGAATCAGAATCGCTTGCTGATAGTGATGATATGTATGACCGCAGCAGGTGCATACGATTATCGCTCAGCTCCTCAATTGATGATGCTACCAAAATGCCAGTATCTGTAAGTTCGTAGAATGGCACTCCTTCTAGCTGGAGTGCCTTTGGCCCCCTCCTCAAGGGCAGCCTGCCGCCTTCTCTTACCACCCCTGCTGGGATGAGAACTTCGTCAAGATCGCGGAATATGCCGGAGTAGATGTTTTGCCATAAGATGCCGTGCTGCTTGGCAATGGCATGTGCTATTGATGTCCTGGTGCGGAGATCTGGACTCTGCTCTGTAGCCAAATGTGCAATGATGCCGCGTTGCCTCTTTGCCTCTCCAGTGAACTTGTTCCTGCGGGTCTTAAAAGTGTCAAATATGGCAATGGTTGACTTTTTCACGTGCAAGCAAGCACCATCCGCAAGGCTAATTTCTACAGCAGTATGTTAATATTTTAATTTGTTGTTCTTCTAGATTAAATTTCAGCGAGCATGCCATATAATATACACAAACAGACACCGTCTTCCAATAAACCCAGTATATTTTATTGAGATAATTATCCTGAACTTTAAATAATTTTGTAAATTTAATTATAAATTTCATGTTGAGGTAAAGATCTTTGAATCTTTTTATTGATGCACACCTGTCCTTATGCAGTGGCAAGAAGGGGCAGGATAATAGTAGTAGAAGGTACCGACAAGGCCGGCAAGGGTAGCCAGTCCCGCATGCTTGCAGAGACCTTGAAGGCTTCAGGCAAAGTTTGTGTCATTTTGGACTTCCCGGATTACACCACTCCAATTGGGATTGAAATAAAAGCATTTCTTGAGGGTAAGCGTGATTACCTTCCAGAGGTCAAGCACCTGTTGTTCTCAGCAAACAGGTGGGAAAAAAAGAAAGAGATCGAGAGCATGCTAGAAAATGGCACAATTATAGTCATGAATCGTTACTGGCAGTCAAACCTTGTCTATGGAGCAGCAAATGGCATGGACATCAAATGGCTTCTTCTGCTTGACAAGGGTCTGCCAAAGGAAGATATTGTGCTTGTGATTCTGGTCAACCCAAGCATATCTGCCCAGCGCGCAGAGATTCAGGATATGTTTGAGTCCGATCCCCAGCTGGCGGCAAATGCCTATAAGAACTACCTAAAGTTTGCGAAGCAGTACAGATGGAAGGTCATCGATGGCTCAAAGAGTAAGGAGCAGGTTCACCAAGAAATAACTAAGATAATAAGGAAAGAGCTTAAAGTTTAAGTCCTGTTATCTTGTGATACAAAACAAGCAATAAATATGGACTTTGTAGGTGAAATAACAGACCCTGTCCATAAGTACATCAGATTCTCGCAGGTTGAAAAACAACTAATTGACAGCCCTGCTTTTCAGCGCTTGAGGAGGATAAGACAGCTGGCTGGTGCACATCTAGTGTATCCAAGTGCCCAGCACTCACGCTTTGAGCACTCACTTGGCGCTATGCATATTGCCGGTCTTGCAGGTGAAACGTTACTTGGCAAGGGAGTTATCGATGACACAGAAGTGGTACAGGATCTCAGGCTTGCTGCATTGTTACATGATATTGGCCATGGGCCTTTTTCGCACCTCTTCGAAGAAGTCCTTGAGTACCGTTGTAATACTAGCCATGAGGAGCTTGGAAAAAAGATCTTGATGCAAAGCGAGATAGCTGACATTCTGGGAAAATACGGCTATAGTGCACATCAGATATGCAGGCTTTCATTTGGCCAGTCAAAGGTAAATTTCATGAATGAAATTATTTCTGGTGGGCTGTCTGCAGACATCATGGACTATTTGCCACGTGACGGGCTTTTCACCGGAGCTGAGTATGCCAAGCTTGACTATCATAGGCTTGTAAGCTCGCTTGAGGTTTCAAGGAACCGGCTTGCAATAAACAGGTCCGCTCTCAACTCACTTGAATCAATGCTGATCTCACGCTATGAAATGTTCAAGGCAGTCTATTTCCATAAGACAGTTAGATCTGCTGAAGTAATGCTCCTACGCTCCATGATAGCGGCAGATGAAGCGCTTGGACTGACAAATACTTCGCTCCACGAGTATCTTATGCTAACAGATGAAGCTACCCTTGAGCGGCTCTGTGTGCTTTCCGGCAGATATGCATTTTCGGGCAAGATGGCACGAGATTACCGCGACAGGAGACTGCTCAAGAGTGTTTATGAAAAATTCTTGCACAAGCGCGATAGGCAAAGGATGGACAGAAAAGCACTTGAGGCGCTTGCTTCTCATGTTGCGCATGTGGCAAATGTAGATAGCAACTATGTCTTTGTCGATGTCTCTCGTGCCCCCTCTATGCCCTTGACTCCAAGCAAAGAGGAGATGTATTCTGTATTGGTTGTCGATAAGGATAGAGTATATGAGATGCCGATGTCAGAGATCCCACTTGTAGAATCGATCTCAGGATTCTTCGATATGCTTCGTATCTATACTACTGCAGAGAACCGTGAGAAGGTAGAGCGAGCTATTAAAAAGGTATTGGGCGATCAAGGTATACTGAATATGGGGGCAGGTAAGATCCACGCAGGCTAGGCGTCGTATTGTAATTAAATTATCTGGAAAAGTGTTTGGCTATGAAACAACACACGAGCTGAAGAGGTATGCTAGGATGCTAAGCAAAATAAGCGAGAAAGTGCAGCCAATAGTTGTTGCAGGAGGAGGCAAGCTTGCGCGCCACTATATCTCCACCGCAAGAAGCTTAGGCTCGGATGAAGCATCTCTGGACATCCTAGGCATCGAGGTTTCAAGGCTGAATGCAAGGCTCATGATTATTGCGCTTGGGGATCAGGCTTACCCTGTAGTCCCAGAAGACCTCGAGCAGGTGAGCAAGGCCGTAACAGCCAGCAGAATAGTTGTGACAGGCGGCTTACATCCGGGGCAGAGCACAAATGCAACAGCTGCACTTATCGCTGAAAAGGTCAAAGCTTCCAAATTCCTCAATGCAACAGATGTCAACGGCATTTATGATTCCGATCCCAACAAGAATGAGGACGCTAGACTATTCAATGAAATCACTGTCAAGAGATGCATAGATCTATTGGCATCTGAAGATTCGGCGGCAGGCGGCTATGACCTGTTGGATATTGTGGCGCTCAAGGTGATAGAACGGAGCAAAATCCCTACAGTAGTGCTCAAGTCAGATCCCGCAGTAATCAAGAAGGCAATTTCGCATACTGCCGTTGGGACACGCATTATAGTATAGGCACTGTCAGATTCATATATTCTGCTTTGTCAAGGGAGTGATAATGCCCCAAATAATAATAACTTGTATTTGCATCATCTACTCTTGTTGTAGATTAGGTGTATTGAGCTACATACTAACTGTGTCTTATGATGATATGATATGATATGACCTCCACTGCAATGCAATTACAATAGGCTATCTTAACTCATCATATAATCCTTCTAGCAAATGCAAACGCGTTTGACCTTTCGTCATCTGTATATGTATCTTCCCAATTGCAATAATTTCTGATCAGAGCTCTCATATGACTAATTGATCATCGGCACACACACACTACTTCTACCTTATGTCTTTTTTTCCCAATAGTTCAAAATGCATTTCACAGCTTATGATACCGTCTTAATATCGCCAATAAACTCTTGCATACCGTCTGCAAGCATCCTTTTGAAAGCCTCTTCTCCCTGTTCCATTGGCATGGGCCTTGACTGAGCCTTGGCATACCCATCATTATCGCAAATAAAAAGCATTGACTCATTACCACTTGTCATCTTACCAACCAGCTCCTCTTCACCCACAGGCTCAAACCCTGCCATGCTCTGCTTGATAGTATAGGTTAACATGGCAAAGCCAGTGTATTCAAAGAGCCTCATTTGGGCCTTCTGAGCTCTCTCGCGTCCAATATTTGCTGCCTTGTGGTATTGCAACCGGCAGTAATTTTTTTGTGACGGCTAGTATAAGCATTTGGATTAATCGACAGCTTTAAAGTGTGGGCGAGCGGGAAAAAACCAATTGTGAATACAAAGATCATTGTTGCGGTAGCTGGTGGCATTGCAGCAGCTGCTATAGCCCTATTTTTCATTATAGGAATGGAAAATTTCAGTCCTCTTGGCAATAGCGAGGCTCCCGGTACATCCCAGACCCAGATAGCCGACCTCCAACTAGGACTCAAGGATATCATAGCTGAGAAAACAGACGGAGAGAACGCAAATGTACAGGTGGTCTTTGAGGTGCACAATCCTAACAGAAGCACTGCTATTCTTGAAACAATCCACTATACACTGAATGTGGGTCAGTATCAGATGACAACCGGGGACATTGGAGTAAGACCTGAGGGTTTTGTATCTGGACAAGAGGACATCTTTCCGATAGTTGGCAACAGCAGTGTCACTCTCAGAGATACACGGGTTGCAGTGCGTAATAACCTTACTGCTAGCAGCTGGGACAGCATGGTAGATGGCACTGCCCAGTATCATGTTGAGGGCAGCTATTCCTATAGGCTGACTGGCTCAAACTTCCAAACAAGCTATTTTGAGAAAGGGTTTGCATTGACATTCCCGTGACATTTTATGATATTATCATAGCGTGTTATGATGCAATTCATAAAGGTATTAAGTTTCTGTAGTGCTGCCCGTAATATGGCTGAAGAAACATTCATGTTTGCTGTAACTGCAGGAGTATTTGTGTTCCTAGTAGCTGTACTGTTTGGCTCAAGGGCAAGAAGGTATAGGCAAGGATATACGCCGCCATCTGAAGCTCATAGCCCAGCATAGCTGACGACACATTTCTATGTTTTCACAATTATTGCTTCTTTGGTTTAAAAATTTCTTCTAGTATAAAGCCTGAACTTTCATCCTTTACCTTCTTTCTCGCATAACATCTTTCAAAGTATTTGCAAGTTGTGCATATGTTGGATGGCTCAACTATTGGAACTCTGTTTTCCTTTAGCAATGTGCTGAGCACTCTTGCCCTTCTGACGAGTTCTTCAAACATCCTGCTGTTCTTAGTCACAGAGAACTCTACCATCTTGCCATCTTCAGTCACGTAGATTAAAAGCCCTTCATCTTTGTTGAATGCAAAGAGACATGCATTAAGGTAAAGCATGTGCTGTGGGTGCGGAACCTCTGGCAGCGCAGGCACAATTTCAAATCTTAAGATAAATTCATTGGCCATTATCATGTCGGCATTAACTTCAAGTGCAAGGGTGTCGATCTTATATTCGCCATGTACATTGTTTAGTGAGTGGCGCACACCATTCCCAAGCAGGCTTGAGATCTTAGCTGCATTATCCAAAGGTAGCGAGTCCTTGCGCTCGTAGTATGCAAACCTTGTACAGCCTGATGCTTCTATTGCATGGATCCTATCGGAGTTCGTTTTGTCTATCTTGATGCTCAGGTTCTTGTATATGTCGTCAATGGTATTTTCTATCATTTCATGCAGGTTCCTACTACCAAGCATCGTTATTGTGTATCACAATACGGTGCTATATATTATATTGAGTGCTGTCTTGATTTGCGGCTTTGTATTAAAAAGAGTATTTTCTGCTAAAAATAAGGTGAGTCTCCATCACTTCATGCAAAGATTGCTGTTGCAAAGGGTTGAATGGTAACGGTAATAGGTATAGTTGAAATTGCCGCATATGGTAGAGGTATTCCGTCTTTTGATTCAAATTCTATATGTGCTTTCAGATATCTTGATTTTTCAATCAATCAATCAAATATGTGAGGGTATAGTCTATAATCATGATAAGATGACAGTTTTATCTGCTGCTCCTTCCACTCCTCTTCACATTTAACAATTTTTACATATATTGGCGATATGTATGTAGTTTTACATGATAATAATAACGAACAATTATGCTAAGAGCAGAACCCCGCGCAAATAATAATCCTAACCTAGTGAAAGTAGATAATGTTGTTCAACTAACAGGAAACAACACTCGTCGTGACACCGTTAATAAAGGAATTTGTCACCCTCATTGCAACATAATTGGAGCAGCTAAAAGCCACTACTGATTGGATCCTCTGGCTTCATTATTTCGCGCAAAAGTGTAGTCGCATACGATCCTTTAGGTAGCTTGAATGATACCATCAGTGGGTCTCGTTCATACCAAAAATCTGTGCACCAGAGTTGAGCCTGTCTAAAGCCTCCTTGGTGACTCAGCTCCTGCATCTCCTTTATGTAAAAGTCCTTTGGAGCTACTTCTTCCTCCTCCAGTATTGCTCTTGTGATATTTTCAAACCTGCCCTTACCAGGTTGGAAGGTATATCCTGCCATCCTTATTGCTGGAACCAATTTTGTCTTTGAATTGGGATTGTACTTTATTATCCTACCAAAAGTCCCCGGCCCCTCCATTTCAAAGCAGAGGTCTCCAGTCTGCGGCCGCAATAGATCCTCGCCTCTAATGATGGCTTTGCTAAGACATCTATTGAAGATGTATGCCTGATAAGCTTGGACGAATAATCTCCGGATCATGATTGGTATTGCACGCAGAGCCGAAATGGCATTACTGCCGGCGACTAGTGCAGACAGCACCTGCCGCTCAATGTCCATGCCTCTTGGTAGCATCTTGAGCAGTTGTTGATAGTTCCTTGGGTCAGCGCACCTGTTTCTGATTTCTCTGCTCGTCTGAGTATCAAATTCAGTACTGTAGCTGAGCAGCAACTCGACTGCCTGTGTAAAGTTGCGCTTGACAATTTCCCTACCTACAAGATGGGTCACCAATCTTTCGCTACCGAATCTCTGGAGGCCATAAAAATTGCCCACCTTAATAATCTGTGGAACAAAGCTAGAGAGATCTGATGAGCGAACATTGTAGATCTTTATCTCAAACTTGTTGCCGGCAAGGAATCTCTTCTCAAGTGGGCGCTTGGTGAAACCTTTCAGTGTAAGCCTCGTGTGTCTACTTTTTAACTCCGTAGGAGGATTTCTCATCACTTGCTCTATACCCGCATATTGCATTGTCACAGCCTTGGCATCCTTTATACCCATTACTCTAAGTTTCATGTGCAGTTCACGCTCGATTTCAAATAAGGCATGGTTTGAGTCGACGTCCTGCTTTTCAAGGACATAAAGCGGGTAGCGGTAACTCTCATTATATGACAGCGATATATCGAGTGACTCGTCCACTATCTCAGACACCTTAAACCCTTCACTCCTTTGCTTTATTGACCCTCCTGTTCCGGTAAAGCTTGTGCAGTAACACTCTAAGCCTGCCTGTGAGTCAATCTGCGGGATAGAGGTCATTTGCGAGTTTAGTCCCTCTCTCTGCTACTTATTCGTCTTCTTCGTTGCAATATATGCGTGCGTCTTTTTGATAGCCTTATTATTGATTGCTCGTTTTTTCTCTGTGCTTGTATCAAATCACTTTCTGGATTGGCTTTACCTTCTCGACGTTTTAGAATGTTTGTCGGCTTCCATAGCTCTATTGGCAGGGATATAGGAAGAAGAAAACCTTAGATGATTGGTCGATTAATTGGTTATAATAGTATTATAAGCAAATTGCCAGTCTACATATCATGCATGATAAAGATCCAGAGCAGTGGATTGGCTGCGAAGTAGTAGACACCAATGGAAATGCACTTGGTATAGTCGAAGATACGGATGAGACTGGCAATTTGCTTATAATACGTGGTAGAAATGATTCTAAGGAATACTCCATCCCTAAGAATACTGTCATAAATGTAGATAAAAGTTCTAACAAGATAGCGCTTTATATATGACAAGGGATGATTTCATTACATACGCAAAAGTCTAGATCGAATGTAGCTGAAAGTTTACAAGAATAATTTGGCAGTCGAGCTTCTAATCAGAAAATCATGCAGTGGCCTATAAAATATTACAATGATAGCAAGAAGGAGTTCTACAAATAATTTCGACTAGATAAGAGCCTTAACGAGAAGATAAAGAATGAATGCCCTGTAGTACAAACTGAATATGGTCAATCCCTGAGCACTATCCTTATTGCTACAAACCACAGCATTTTGGCGGCTATAACAGATTCTCTCTTCGGATTATCTGTCGGTAGTCTATAGTCTTTTAACAATCTAAGAACAATGTTAAGTCAAAGTCAGAATATAATACAAACAATGAGTTTGGATTCTGTATGTTGAGATATAAGGGGGGTTGATAGTAAGTTCAGAAATCTCAGCACCTGATGAAGAAATATGGATTTCATCCTGCCAGCTAGGAGACAATTTCAAAGCAAGAGCATAAATCCATTTAATGATGTTAAAGAAAAGTGCAGAGTTCTCCTCTTTGGATTTGGGCAGCCCCAGTCGGCGCAATAATGCTTGCCAAATTCACCTTATGATGGTCAAGACTAAAGCGACTTGTAGGAGAGCTCGGAAAAAGGTAATAGGATAGAATCACAGTCAGAAATACTAAACTTATTTTATACTATGCTGCAGCGGTACTGCCATGGCGAGTCAGATTATAGCTACTGACAAACAATATCCTAAGCTCTCAAAGGCAGCTTCGGGGTACCTGGAGATAGATTACTTCAAAAATGCCGATCTGCACACAGGCTATTTCTGCTACAATTGCACATACTTCGTTAAGGACCACCACTGCGCTATAGTGGAAGACACTGGACCTGATGTTAATGGTCGAGAGTCTGGCATCATAGCACCACATGGTCTATGTACATTATGGGACCCAAATGAGGAGGAGGCGCGATAAGGGTGGCAGACATTGGAAAGAAGATCAAAGAAACTGTTGGTGCAGTTGATAATCTGACTAAGTTCAAGAAAAGGAGCAAGCTACAGGCATCATACATTGAATATGACAAGTTTAATGACTCAAACTTGCACGAGGGGTACTTCTGCTACAACTGTATCTACTGGATTAGCGCTAGCGGAGGCAAGTGTATGTTGGTAGAAGATAAGGGACCTGACGTGATGGGCAAGGTGTCTGACGTAATTGCACCGCATGGATGCTGCATGGCATACGAAGCTAACTATGACAAGCTGCACGATACAAGGAGCCCAACTGAAGGTGTTGCAGTAGATACAGAAAAGAATAAAGAAAAAATCACCACTGCCGACGTCGTGTAGTTTTTTGTTCTTGGGTAGCTATTATGATCTTACAGGGTTGTGCGAATGAGACACTCAAAAATTCGAGCAAGTTATAGAACATAGGTACCGGAAAGTTTTACCGCTTTACAATTAAAGCGGAAAGCAATACTCTACTGTAAATGGCAGAAAAGCTTAAAGACATAAAAAAGACGACATCTGATGCGGTTGAGATAATAAGGGAACTTGGATCGCCGGATGTTCAGAATTCACTTGAGAAGATTCGAGATACTGCCAAGGTTGGCAGCGAAATAATTAAATCGCTTGGAGAGCCAGCCATGGTAACTAACATTGAAAACATTCGTAAGACTACCGAGTCTGTTGAAAAAAGCACTGCAAGAATTGAAACGATCACAATGGAGTTGAAGAATTCCGGCGTACTTGACGAGGCAAGGGAAACAATCAAGTCCGCCAAAAACACTATCAGCTCAGTAGGCGACAGCAAGAACATCGGTGAAACGATGGATGCCCTCAAGGAAATGCTGCGCGCTATTTCTGGGCTTGTAGATGAACTAAAACTTACTGTAGTCGAATCTAAAGGGTCTGGAACAATTCATAACATAGAAGAGGCAATACAAGAGACAAGAAGCGCATTTGCAGATCACAAATAGATGGTAAATAGATGGTGAATATAACTTCTGAGTGATATTCAAGTCAATTCAAGTCAATGAAGAATATATTGCTGGAAGATACATCACTAAGTCTGCCTACAATGCTCGAAATGCCCAAGATAATCCATCAAGTGGAGACTATCTTGAGGCTCCCTGCAGCTGCAAAGAAAATACACGACAATTTGCTTAAATTGCATGTGAGTTGAAGCAGAGCGTGCATCATTAGAGACCTTAACCACCGTGGAAGAAACCTCTAGTAATGAACATGGAATTCCCGGCAATCAGGAACAAAAGATCAAGTCATAGGCAAAAACAAGAGGCCATGGTGACCACGGAAAAGAAAAGCGATAGCGGCATGGTATCCTTCTGTCCCCCTAAACATCTTCTATAACAAAACCTCGAGATGCTTTTATAGATCCTAATATCTAGGATACTCATGAAATATAGAAGCAGAACTGATATAACTGCTCAAATTCTAGAAGCTGCAAATGGCGGCGTCACTAAAACTAAGATAATGTATAAGGCCTTCCTCTCATACGCACAGCTTAAGGAATATCTGACAGTGCTGATAGAAAATGGACTGCTGGAATATATTGAAGGAGAACAGATCTACCGGACAACTGAGAAAGGTAATCGCTTCCTAAAGATATACAACCAGATTGGCGAATATGTGTCAGCTGACGTATCTGAAAAGAAGTAGTAAAATACTCTATTTTAAATAACCTAGATCCGAATCAGAATCGTGTCTCAAAAGCGGCGAAGAGCCGTCAGGCGGGTGATAATCATGACCGCCATATTCTCAGCGTTAGGGGTTGGAGTGAGCATTGCCCTTATTGCTGCAGGCGGGGGCTTTGAGAGTTCTAGCCCAAACATCTTTCACCCGCCCACAGGGGCAGACATCTGGAAGGTTGGCGATCACATACAGGACGGCATGACCCTAGAATATATCCTAACTTCTAAGGATCAGCCAAACTCACTTGAAGCTGCGCGAGTATTGATGAACTTTAAGCAGGCAGGTGAAGATTGGAACGTCAGATTCACCATTACAAATGATACTGACCAGCCGACAGTAGAACATACATTAACAATATCAAGAGAACTGACACGGGAGGGTCAGCTTGACGAGTCATTCAGACCTTACTTTGAGCGTATACAGTCGTCAATTCTTGCAGTCCGCGACATGGAATACGGAGAAAGCCCAAAGTATCTCGTAGTGGGTGCCCCGTGGGATACAATATTTGTTGGCTCATCTTCAGTAACAGTCAGGGTGACAAACGAAGAGCGTATAAGCACTCCAGCCGGGGTATTTGACTCATTTGTACTCAGTTACAAGTTGGGAGAAAATACGAGTAAAATCTGGGTGGTTCGTGATATGCCATTGCCGGTCAAAGCAGAAGTATATGATGCAGAGGACAATCTGCTGTACCAATATGAGCTCACAAATGCGTCTGGCGTAGCGTCAGCAGCTACTGGCAACTCGCTGTAAGCAACTTAAGAATTCTTTGGAAAATAGACATTTTCCATCATCCAATCACCGTACGATCTGATCCTCATATCTATCTTGCACCAAAAATGTATAGAGCCTGGAAGGACTTCAATGCTGCCTTTGGGCATGATCATTACCTTGGCACCCTCTTTGCCTTCATACGTGTAGGCATCCTTCGCCTTAGCATCATTGCCTATGAGTTCGACTGCCTTTTGTTTCACAGTCTGTCTTGAGACAGGAAAAACCCTGCGAAATTTGTCAACTACAAGGCTAATATTTTCAGTGCCATATGAGTCTAGATCGGAGATCCTACCTGGTATCGGAAAGTGTAGTTGTAAATCGACGCTGTAGCGCGATCCTACAAATTGTGCTAGCTCATTTACCTTCTGATACGCTATAGTGGGGCTTCTCTTTAATGCTATGGCAAGAGTGTCACGGTTGTGTCTGATATTTAGTTGCAAATCGTCCATAAGATTGGAAAATGTTCCCAATACAGTTCTTTACAATTTTCGGTTAATTAGCATTACAATTATTATAGCTCTTGGTACGGATCTATTCATGCTTGAAATCTGATCAGCTCTTTGCCAAGGCAAAAAACATCTTGCCCGGCGGGGTTAACAGTCCAGTGCGCTTTTACGAGCCTTGTCCTTTCTTTGCGACCTCTGCACTTGGAAGCAAGCTCACTACTGCAGACTATCAGATATACCTTGACTACTGTATGGGCTATGGAGCCATGATTCTTGGTCATAGCTATTCTTCTGTGATTGAAGCTGTGAGAGCCCAACTCGATAATGGGACGCTCTTTTGCGTGCCTACAGAATGCGAGATCGAGCTTGCGGAAATGATATGTCAGGTTGTGCCATGCGGAGAAATGGTGCGTCTTGTCAATACTGGCTCTGAAGCCACAATGCATGCTATCAGACTTGCCCGCGCTTTTACAAAGAGAAAAGGGGTTATTAAGTTTGAAGGTGGATACCATGGTGCACATGATTATGTTCTTGTCAAGGCGGGATCAGGCATGGCTAGCTTGCCTGCATCAGATGGAACGCTTGAAGAGGCGTCAGCTTATACGAAAGTTGTGCCGTACAACAACCCTTCTGAGCTTGAGCGCACAATTGAAAAGAATCGTGACACTGCATGTGTCATAATGGAGCCTGTGCTTGCAAACATTGGGCTTGTGTTGCCCGAAAAGGGATACCTCAATGAAGTGAGGAAAATAACCGAGCAGAACGATATTATCTTGATATTTGATGAAGTGGTCACCGGCTTCCGTCTTGCACTTGGCGGCGCCAGTGAGTTCTTTGGACTCATGCCAGACCTAGTCACATTTGCAAAAGCACTTGGCAACGGTTTGCCTATAGCTGCAAT
Organism: Nitrososphaera sp.; assembly: GCA_035562555.1. Classification (GTDB taxonomy): domain Archaea; phylum Thermoproteota; class Nitrososphaeria; order Nitrososphaerales; family Nitrososphaeraceae; genus Nitrososphaera. The sequence continues at coordinate 13,626 of DATMWK010000087.1, forward strand.
CACAGGTAAGAAAGAGATAATGGACAAGCTCGCACCTGCCGGTCCTGTCTATCAGGCAAGTACATTTGCTGGCAATCCTGTGTCTGTGGCAGCAAGCATTGCTACACTGGAAACATTAACTGACGCCAAAAATACAATCTATCCTAGGCTCGCCAAAACATGTGATAGTCTTGTTGGTGGGATCAAAGATATGCTGGCTAGAGCGCAGCTTGACTGTACTGTCAATTCCATAGGCTCAATGTTCCAGCTATTCTTTACTAGCGAAAGAGTAAAGGATGGATCTGATGCCAAAAAAGCAAATACAAGAATGTTCCGCAAATTATTTGACGAGCTGCTAAAGCAGGGCATCTTCATTCCTCCTTCGCAGTTTGAAACTTGCTTTTTATCGTACGCACACACGGAAGACGACGCAGACAAGACAATAGAGGCGTACGACAAGGCATTTTGTGAGATAAAGAAATGATGAAGACAATACGAGTCGGAACCAGAGGCAGTAGGCTTGCAATAGCACAGACAGAGATAGCACTTATTGCCTTACGTAAGGCTCACCCCCAAGTACGATTTGAAGTAATTCAGATAAGCACTAAGGGTGATGTTGATAAGAGGCCGCTTTTTACCCTGGACGAAAAGGGAATCTTCGAAAAAGAAGTGAACGAAGCAGTCAAACAAGGCGCTGTTGACTTTGCAGTCCATAGCCTCAAGGATATCCCATCAGACCTATCAGATGATCTTTCGGTGGCATGCATTCCCAAGAGGGCGAGCCCAAATGATGTGCTTGTCACAGATAATGGACGAAAACTGAAAGATCTAGCACCTGAATCAGTAGTTGGCACAAGCAGCCTCCGGCGGGCTGTGCAGCTGTCAAAAACTAGGCCAGATCTAAATGTCAGACCGATAAGGGGTAATGTCGAAACAAGAGTGAAAAAGGTGATAAGTGGCGAATACGATGCAGCCGTTCTAGCAGAGGCTGGCCTTGCGAGATTAGGCATGAAAGACGTCATTGCCCAGCGTTTTAGCATCAGAGATTTTGTACCAGCCCCAGGTCAGGGGGCTATAGCCATCGTATGCAGGCGTGATCACGCTAAACTTAGTGGTATGCTTAAACAGATAGAGGATCGCCATTCTCGCACAGCAGCGCTTGCAGAAAGAGCAGTGATAAGAAAGATAGAAGGGGGCTGTAGATTCCCAATTGGAGCAGTGGCAATAACAAATGATTACAAGATAACACTTTATGCAAGCGTGTTTTCTGCAGATGGCAAGCATAGCATTCATGTCAAAAAGATAGGCAGAGCAAGCAAACCAGAGGAGCTGGGCTCCATGGTAGCAAACATGTTGGTAAGACAGGGAGCAATGGATTTGGCAGAAGGTTGGCGTAAAGCAGTAGACGAGTGGAACAAGAAACTATGAAAAAGGGTAAAGTGTTTATCTGTGGAGCCGGTCCTGGCAATCCCAAGCTGATGACGCTTCGTGCAATGGAACTTTTGAAGACCTGCGATGTTGTACTATATGACCGACTGGTGGACAAGGAGATAATTGAGCAGATACCTGCAGGATCAGAGAAAGCCTATGTTGGAAGAATGGTTGGTGATCCCACTACGCATCAAGACACAACAAATGAGCTTATGGTAAAATACACGAAAAAGGGTAAGACCGTACTGCGACTCAAGGGCGGAGACCCATTCATCTTTGGACGGGGCGCAGAGGAGGCTGAATACCTTATCAAGCATGGGATCGAGTTTGAAATAGTACCAGGCATTAGTTCATCTATTGCCTCACCAGCATACGCCGGCATTCCGCTAACCCATCGTAGATATTCCTCTTCAGTTGCCATAGTCACCGGACACGAGGATGCGAAAAAAGACAAACTGGTGGTCAGATGGGACAAGCTTGTCGGTGCGGTCGATACTATAGTTGTATTGATGGGTATTGCCGAGCTGGATCAGATTTCACACAATTTGATGAAGGCTGGAATGAAAAAAAGTATCAAGGTTGCAATTGTTGCAAATGGTACAACTGATAAGCAGAGCATTGTCAAGGGTACACTTGGCACCATTGCAAAACTTACAAAAAAAGCTGATATCCGGCCCCCCGCAGTAATCGTGATAGGAAGGGTCGCTGGACTAAGTGATAAGCTTGACTGGTTCAAGAGAAAATGACAGAAACATGCCTACATTAAAAAACAAAATCCTTGCGATCACTCGAAGCGAGCGCAACGCAAAAGAATTTTTGCAGATGGTAAGAGAGCAAGGAGGCAGGGCGATAGCGCTTCCCACAATAGAGATAGTGCCACAGGGGCCGGAAGTGGCAGAGGAGTTCCTTAATAAACTCCGCAAGGAAAAGCACTATTATTGTGCATTCATGAGTCAGCAGGCGGTAAATATCCTGTTTGACCTTGCCCCCGACAAGATAGAATCAGTTCTGAAATCTACTACGGTAATTGCGGTAGGCCCAAAGACAAAGCAGAGCCTTGAAGAGCATGGTGTAAAAGTTGGCCTAGTGCTAGAAAAATTCTCTTCAGTTGGACTTGTCGATCTCATGTCTAGAATCGAGCCAGCAGGAAAAAAGATAATCATCCCTCGAAGCGGTGCTGCAAATGACTTTGCCACTGAGGCCTTGATCCACCTTGGGATGGATGTTGATGAAATTGTCCTCTATTCAGTGCGCACGAGGGCGGTCGAGCCCTTATGGGAGGAGTTTTATGGTCTATTGTTGCAGAAAAGAGTGGATGCTGTTATTTTTACCAGTGCCTCAAATGTTACCTCATTCTTTGAAATAATGGGCAAGGTGTCCAAATATGAGTTACAGCTGAATAACCTCACGAAGGTAGTCTCGATAGGCCCACTTACTAGTAAGGCGCTTGGGGAGCAGGGCATTGAATGCTTTGAAGCTGAGGAGCATACCGTAAGAGGCGCACTCCAAATTGCAAAGCAAATCCTGTAACTCTTTTTAGTCTTTATGACGCATATTGGGCATGACAGAAGGAACCACAGCAAAAGAAGCCGCCCTACTTGAAGATTCTACATTCAATGTGATAACTCAGATTGAAAAGAAGGCTGATTTTCTGTATTCATCTGTTGAAAAATACATTCGCGATGCGGAGAAAGACAGCAAACCTGAGCTTGTAAAGCTGTGGCGCACCATGAAAGAAGATGAACAAAAACATCTAAAAATCCTGCGCGAACATCTAGTAAAGGAAGTAAAAGAAAACAGACTACAGTAGGCAAAAGTCAAGGCTATGCTGCCCGTCAAGTCTCTCTGTCTATCGCTAGCAGATCTCTCAAATTTTTCCCTATACCCGATATTCAACCTCTATTGCATGTGTAAATACTGTCCAAGCGTGCTAGATTCTGGCTTTACTTGAGCAACATGCTTTTCGTTGAGCCTCTATACGTATTCTTTGACCTAACGTGTAGACCAGTACATGCATAGAAGCATTGTCTCTGCGATATCGACTCTGAACTCAGTCTATGTAACTGTTCGTCGATTTTACTGGTTGTGCATAGCTACTATCTGTCAGGCCTACTTTTGATTTTGAAGCACGTGTATATATCATAAAATATATTGTATATTCTATTCAACTTCACAAGTGATGGCTCGATGACAAATGTATTTTTGTGTATTTCTTTATAGATAGTAAAAAGCAGGCAAAGCAACTAATTAGTTGGTATGACATATAAGTTCGGTTGTCTTCTATTTGTTGTAGCAGATCAAAATTAGTTTGTGGCTTTTTCCACTTAATTCACTTTTGCCTTCACAGACTGGATCTTCTCATCCAAAGTATTTGGCTTATCCAGTCTTTCGTCGATCCTTATTGTCGAGATCACCCGCTTGGCTCCAACTGATTTAGCAGAATCATGAGCGGCATGTATTGCTTGAAAGATATAGTCTAGGTTGTCTGATTCTACCTGGGTGCTCATTGGAGTGAGAGTTACCTTTTTAAGATTCTTTATGTTGCGAATTGCATCGTAGGCAGCTGCTATTTCTCTGCCGATACTTGTATCAGAAGTACCAATCGGCACAATGCTAATTTCAGCAATTACAGTTGACAGGTTACTCATTCATTCAATATTGGTAAGTTGTACTAATTAACAGTTTTTTATTTAGTCTATATCGTGCACCAATTCAAACTGAGGAATAATAACCTAGTTAGTATACTACTACTAACAATTTTAGCGGTTCTCCTCTCGATGTATGAAAACTATTCATTCACTACCTCTTGTCTTCCGCCCTAATAGTTCAACATATGTTATGTAACTGCCATCCGATCTTTCCTTTGTGATGAGAAGCCTGTACTCTTGTTTCCCTAGTTCTTTATCATTATCCGCGGTTTCTTTAAAAGCTGATGGGGCAGAAGAACTCTAGATGAGTGCCGCTATAGCAACCTTGCTAGAATAGCGGAATATAGAAAAAATGTTAGACAAAAAATGAATTAGATGTGCTTTATTTCCCGATTATTTTTATCCTTCCTCTTCTATCTAACAACTGAAATTTCTTAGGGGCATTTGCACCCTTAATTCTAAACTCTTTGTCCCCGTTATAAAGAAAAAGGATATGTAAGACGCGATTCTGCCTTCCAAAATTTTGTTTTCTGTTGCCTTGCGTGTGATTTTACTTTTGTCCAGCTTTTTTGCCAATCTCCGACATAACTCTCTGTCTACTTAGCTTTCATATAGTAAGTTCATTTAACATGAATAGAAACAAAAGGATAGGATTCTATAATGACTGGCTAACTGTATATTCCCGTCCCTGCGCCTGGCTGCGTCTGTTGCTGATCTTGTTGTTGTCTCTTTACAGAATTGATCAGCTCCTGCAGCTGACGCTTGAGCGCTTCTGCTTCGCTTCTTAGCTGACGCACATCTATTTTAAACGGATTGTTGGCCAGCTCATTTGTTTTTTCAATCAGAATGGCTGCTCCCTCTGGATCCGGAATTCCAGTAATTGATGGTATCAAGAGTGCAGTGCAAGGAATTCTGTTTGAAAGACATGCTGCCAAGAGGCCGCCCGATACTCCAGAAATAAACGCAGGCGGGGTGGCTTCTGGCCTCTTGTCTTTTATGTGACTCAAGTAACCGTGATCATCCGATTGCCCGTCATTTGACAGAACCCAAGGTCTTCTGCTCCTTTCTGAGATCCCGGGCGCAGCCATTCCTTCTAAAACCATGATCTCTCTAACGCCATTATATTTGGCCCATATGACTACTGCATTTAGCACAGAGCGGATACCCGATAGAATTACTGGGGCATCACACACAAGAACGCACGCTGTGCCTTCATCATTTGCATAGATGCGAAATGGATGCCTCAACTTTCCCCCTATGTAAATAACGCCGGGAACTACAAAGTCTGAGTCGATATATCCTATCTGGTGCATTTTCTGCTGTTCTATGATGTAGCTCACACTCATTGAGCCAACGAGTCCTGGTCCGGGAAAACCTGCGATCATGATCGCATCGTTTAATCTTATCGTTTTATTTGTCGAAATTAGCTTTATGGTTGTTCTTTCAACCCTGTTGCTGCTGTCAGTTTCTCTGTCCGCCATCATCTCGCTCCTTCTTCTTCTTTTTGGTTGGAAGTTGACCTTAGCTTAGTTTCTTTGGTGGTTTCATTATCTCTGATGTCGTTTGCAACTGACGAACCAAGCGACTTCTTGTTCTCTTTGTCTCCACTCAATTCAAGTAATATGGCATAAAATAACATTAATGGATTATACAAGAAGGTTCTACCAACAGAAATATAACTATCTGCGGCAGTACAGAATATAACACGACATATATGGTTTAAGACGACTGCAATGCAGTGAAGTACGCGCTTCAATAATTAGGATGAATTAGTTCAAAAAAAGAGAACGAAATAGAAGGCAAGTGATTTCAATGTTCAGCAAGCAAAGCTAGTTTTTATGAACAAAAGAGACCTGTGGCTTCATGCTGAAGGCAAGACCAAGGAAGGGCGTCAAGACCTAGGCAAAAATTGTGCTAGCCGTTTAATATCAAAGTTCTATATTGATACTAACAATGAATGCCGAAGTCAGATAAGATTCTCCCAGCAATTTACACATACAGTCAAGATCAAATGCAAGGGGCGTTAGAATCTGTGTACATGTATATGATAAATGTATTATAGAGGATTTTATGTCATTCGCTTGGTAGATTCGGTCTGCGTTCCATCTACATGCTCGTTCCTGAGATGTTCAGCAACTTGCTCAGCCGTGGGAAAGGAATGATCGCATTTTGGACATGTAAAGCCAGTATC
>DATMWK010000088.1:0-3102 GCA_035562555.1 Nitrososphaera sp.
ATATGCAGATTTGACCTCTTCGTTCTCTAAAGCCTCTTTGGATCCGCCAGGCCCCCATACAAAATGAAAATGCTCCCCGTCTGCGTGCTGGTGCTTGCCAATTGGCTGATGATTTTTTGGAAAGTCTGGATCTATTGGCATTACTTTCTCAAAATTTATCAAATTCTATGTTATTTAAACTGTTTGCAGACGGCCTGGCAGAGCCTAGGTTATAAGGGTTCTTTGTCAAATTGCACCTTCAGCTTTTGATTCAAAAGCTTAGCCTTGACAAGCTTCATCCCTGCAGTTGCAACAGGCAAAGGAACAACGCTGGCTATCTGTCCTGTCGTGGTCTTAACTGTTATAGTGAGCTGGTCGCCATAACGCTCTATGCTGAAGTCGTCTTTCTCGCTAAATGGTACTTGTACAGTCATATTGATCCCAGTTCCCTCCTTTACAAATATGTATGGTTCGCCATGATAGAATATCTTAGATGGGTCGTCACTGCCAAAGAGGATTTCACCGTGTTTGCGCAGCATATCTATGCCACGAAGCTCAGTACCATAGAGCTCTGCTTCTCTTACAGGCAAGGGATAGAAGTTTGCCTTTGCTTCTTCCACTTTTGACTTGTGGAAGGTTGCCCATTTAGCATAATATTCATCTGATGAGCTGGCCATTATTTTGTTTATTATTGCCATATCGACATTAATGCCATAGATGCTTGTCGACATGAGCACCCGCTTGGCGTTTTCAATGCTGAATGTATCAGGGTTTGCAACTAATCTAACAGATGTTCTATTGTTGTTATTAATAATGTCGGAAAGAGCATTGAGCCTATCGAGTAGCTCCATTTCACTCTGCATGACATCCTTGGTGGGCGTCGGGAACTTCGCAAGTGGTTGGAAGATCTTGGCGAACCCACTAAATAGACCGGCAAGCCCTGTCAGCTTACGACCAATGCTGCCTACAAGCTTAGGAAAATACAGATATCGTAGCGCTTCGCCGGAGGCGGGCATGTCAAGTATTACCACATCAAATGTTTTTTCACGGTCGACTTCCTCTACCTTCAAAAGCGAAAATAATTGGGTCATACCAGGCAACATAGCAATTTCATAGGCAAGCGTCTCATCTATCCCTTTGGAAGAAAATAAGGCTGCAGTATAGGAGAGTATAGTATTGTATTGTCGGCTCATTTCGACTACAGGGTCTATTTGCAATGCAGTTAAGTTCGGAAGCACTTGCTTCGGATCATGCCCGATATTGGGCATCATAAAAGCATCGACCAGAGTATGCGCTGGATCTGCTGAAATTACAAGCGTCTCATAGTTATGCTCTGCAACCTTGATCGCAGTTGCGCATGAAGTTACCGTCTTGCCGGTGCCACCTTTGCCAGTATAGATTATTAGTCTCAACAAAATAAAAAAGGAATGCAATCTAATAAAAGACTTTAGAATATTTAGCTCATAGATGCTCGTGTTCAAGATACTCTAAACATTTGTGACATAATGCAGACTACTTTTTGCATAGCCAGAGTAGTTATCCTGAGTATAACATCAAAGAGTTGTGATATGCTATGTATAGGGAGAAAATCTCTGCGACCATGAATCTATTTATCAAAAAATATTTGGGAAGATATCATTATACACTATTTTGTCAAGAGAAATTTCTTCATAAATGAAGAGAAGTAAGATAGAAGCTAGCTTGTCTGAATAATTGATTAATTTACAAGGACGATGAAATAGTTGGTGCTTGATCATGGGTTAAAATATTATCAACAACGCTTGAAGAATTTGGTTACTAATGGTGAACCCTACAGGCTAGGTAGGATATCAACAAGGATTAGAAGACATATAAAAAGACGCTTACGATCCTGCTGACTATATAGCAGGAGCAACCCCTCTAAAATGAGCAGCTTTTCAGAAAAGAAAAGCCACAGTCGAACCAGCATTGACTTGTTATATCGCAGTTATAAGAAAAACAAAAAATGCATTGCACGAAAAGGTCTTCAATGCCATTCCCAATTTAGAATCTGTTGATCGCAAGATACAAGTTGCAGAGTTTTGTAAGCAATCGCTTTTGTATTTCAACTAATTTAGTTTCTATTGTATATTTGCTCCTATCTCACCCAAGTCAATTTATTGTCATTATTGCATGCAGTACAGTGATAAGAAATTTGAATGTCGTCTTCCCCACCCTCCACATTAGCGACTGCGGTCATATGAACATCATCAGGAGGATTTGCATAGTAAGCTGTTCCACAATGACGACACGAATATTGTCTCTCTTTTGGAGTAGTGGATGCTAAGTTACCTTAACCTCCTTTTTCCCTTAAAACCTATGTCTTGTTGCTTTTTTGCTACATTTAGCCTTCTAGGCGTATCCCAGTAGGGACTCTTGCATTTGGGACACACTTTTGGTTTATCTTTTGTTTCTTCCTTTGGAAGCCATTTGTGACCACATCTTTCACACAGATACCCCTTTAGCGTAATTTGCGGCATATGTGTCCCAAGTACACCCTCTGGTATTTATGGTCTACTATCATACTCCAGGTAAAGCTAGGTACTACCTAACAGTAGGATACTATTAGGTATATAAGGAGTGATAGATGTATGCAGCGTGGCCGGGAATAGCAGTAGTGCAGGAATATTGTTTATATAGAACTCTAAAAAGGGGCACAAATTGGATAAGAAAGAAAAAAAGAAAGCATTAGCTGACATACGCCCGCTCTGCATGTTGCGTAATGTCGAGCCCAATGTCTTCTTCCTCTTCTCTTACCTTGAGTCCTATCGTGGCGTCTATTATCTTCATGATGATGATTGTGCCGCCAAAACCTAAAGTAGCTGCTACTCCGACGCCAAGTGCCTGTATTGCTAGCTGCATGGGATTTCCGTACAGTAGCCCATCTGGGCCAGCAGGGTTGATAAGAGTGCTTGCGATAAGGCCTATTGCTAGTGAGCCCACGATACCAGTTACGCCGTGGACAGAGCTGACATCAAGTGCGTCATCGATCTTCAAGTGCTCTTTTAGCAATAGTATTGCATAGTATGAAGCAAACCCTAGCACAATGCCAAGCAGAAATGAGTTCTGTGCACTAATGAAACCTGAAGCAGGTGTTACGCCTGC
>DATMWK010000089.1:0-3497 GCA_035562555.1 Nitrososphaera sp.
GGTGCAATCCTCTTCCTGCCTATCTTGACCACCTCGTCTACGGATCTGTCTTCAATTATCACATCATCGGGATTACTTTCAAAATCAAATGTTGACAAAGGGGCTGCGACGTAAAATGGCACATTATGTTTGTTGGCAAGAATTGCCACCTGGTATGTCCCGATCTTATTGAACACATGGCCAGTGTGAAGCACTCTGTCAGCGCCTACGATAACGTGGTTGATTGCGCCCATTGCCATCATGTGGCCAACAGCGGTATCGGTTATTAGGCTGACATCGATGCCATCATGTAGTAGCTCAAAGGCAGTGAGACGAGAACCCTGCATCACTGGGCGCGTTTCCGTAGCAATCACGCTTAGGCGTTTGCCAGATTCCTTAGCAGCCCTTATGACACCGAGGGCAGTACCATAGGCAACTGTCGCAAGCGAGCCAGCATTACAGTGAGTGAGCACGATATCGCCGTCATTTAACAGCGTGAGACCATGTGCTCCGATTTTCCTGTTGGTTTCAATGTCCTCTTTCGCCATCTTGAGTGCCTCATTAAGCACGGCTTTCTTTGCTTCGTGTATCGTCTTGGCACGCATGCCCTTTCCCATCACCCGCTCCAACGCCCAGAAGAGGTTAACGGCAGTGGGTCGCGTCGCCTGGAGTACCTTGAATGCATTGTTGAGATCTGTCATCAATTCAGGCAATGTCTTGGCATTGCTCTGCTGAGCTGCCAGGGCAAGACCGAAGGCAGCACTTACGCCTATCGCTGGTGCGCCCCTTACTACAAGTTTTCTGATTACATCTGCTACTTCCTTGTAGTTTTTGCACCTTACGTACACGAGCTTGTTTGGAAGCTTTGTCTGATCTATGAATATCACAGAACTATTTTCCCAAGCAACTGTTAGCAAAGGATGTCGTTTGTGAGCCAAATATTATGAAATTTTTTCAGGCAGTATTAAATCTACCTAGGCCTACCTAGTGATGCAAACCTGCCGGGGGTAAATCGCGATATGTCCAGGATGCCGCGGCCATCGTATACTGGTGCACCCTTCAGCTTTTCATTTGTAATATTGTAATAGTCTGCATGGTCTGAAATCAACATTACAAGATCTGCATTCTTTACTGCTCTTGACAGGTCCGACGTTAGCATGACGTCAGGGGGTAGATCAGGATCTCTTGTCACAAGTGGGTCATGCACACGGATCTCTTTCACTTTCAATTTCTTCAGCTGTTCAATGACCTTATAAGTGGGCGACAGGCGTGTGTCTGATACACCACCCCTAAACCCAAGTCCAAGTAAAGCTATGGTACATGTCGAGACATCGGATCTGCCAATCAATTTTATTGCCTGCTCGACACAATAGGTAGGCATTGCATCGTTAACATTCCTTCCAAAGCTTATAATTCTGCACTCTACTCCACTTTTTTTTGCAGCATGGAGTATGAATTGAGGATAAACCGGTATGCATGCACCCCCTACACCTACCCCCGGCTTATGTATGTGGCAGAAAGGCTGAGAATTGGCAGCCTCTCTTGCCTCCCAAAAGTCAACACCTGCTTTTTCGCAGAATTTAGCCATCTCGTTTGCAAGCGCAATATTGACGTCTCGATAAACTCCTTCTAAGAGCTTTTCAGTTTCAGCAGTTCTGATGTTATCCACCTTTATTATGCCCTTCTTAGCCACCAAAGAATAGAGCTTGGCACCAATTTCTAAGCTCTTGGCACCGGTGCCTGCTACTATTGCTGGATATCTATCTTCAATATCTTCAATCGCCCTGCCTTCATAGATGCGCTCCGGATTATATACCATGTAAAAATCATGTTCGACCTTCAGACCACTCTCTTTCTCCAAGATCGGGAGGACAATATCTTCAGATGTGCCAGGTGGTACACTTGGATTGAGTGAAACAACATCTCCTTTCTTCAGGCCTTGGCCAATGGCAGTCGCCACTTGGTTTACAGCTGAAAGGTCTGCAGAAAATGAATTGGTAATCAGCACTGGCACGCATATCATCTTGAAATGGCTATCTTGGGAAGCCTTGAGGGGGTCTCCATAGATGAAAAACCGCTTTTCTTTGAGCCCTCTTGAGAAAGCCTCATTTACTCCCGGCTCATATATGTGCGTCCTCCCCTTTCTTGCATTTTCAAGCACTTTGGGGGAGTTATCTACACCTATAACGTGAGCACCAGCTCGCAACCATGCAGAAGCAAGAGGGGAGCCTACATGTCCAAGGCCATAAACCGCGACTCTAAATTCGCCTGATCTGAGTCTTCTTACAAGATCTGCATCAGTGTTGTTATTCTTGTTAGCTGAGACTGCACGGATATTGTTGCGGTTCTTCATATATGAGCCTAACATAAGTTTCTGTTCATATATTAGAGTTAATCTTTTACATACTAGCCAACAAGTTAAATTCATGAAGCTGCCAATGCAGCATTATTGCCTGAATCAATACCTGCAGCCATTAAGGTATTTGCTAGTGAAATTGTGTATCCAGTTGCACTTATCGGCTGTCGTACATCGAAGATGTCACTTGATTGCTGTGAATACGACCTGGCAGTATTTGCAGGATCTCAAGAACACAGTCAAGCCAATCAAGTGATGCAGGTCGACAACTGTCCAATTGAGCTGATACATGTTAACGGGCCTATAAAAGATCACATTATTGATCTTGCAGACATGGTCATATTGAAAGATAACAGTAAGTTAATGCTGTCTTCTGCAGCTAAAGATGTCATAGCAGAAAAATATGAAAAAATGCTAGCCACTTCCGGCAAGAAACTGCTAATAAGTTCTCTGTTTTGCCAGCAGAAAATGAGGAGAGCAAATCATCCAATGATTGCTGCAATGTGGCTAAAAATTGCAGCCTATGAGTTCATAGATGGAATGCTTGCTCTATCAGGGAATAGACCTATGCCTGTGCATATTTTGGAACAGGTAAGGCAAATTGATTCTAGAATGGCAGAAGGTGTTGATATTGCGCTAGAATGTATTGGAGTGGAGAGGGCTACCCGACCTGCGATATCTAGGTCAATGGAGGCCATCAAGGAATTAAAGTCAAAGGACTATGATAGAGAGCTTTTCGTGTCAAAGATACGGCATCTGCTTGAGCGCCGTATGTTGGTAGACTGCTATTATTATGCAGGGAGAGTTGCATCAAAAAATCTTGTAAGCAGAAAGGAGATATTCTACAACCAATACTCGAAGCTTGTACAGCTTGCACTAGACTTGGTTAATGACCTGCAGAGCCTAGAAAAGATGCAAAAACGGCTGTTTAGAGCCGTAAACAAAAGCTTAGCACGCTGATCACCTTCGTCTTACTGCTAGGACGGGCGGCTCAGAAGTCTCAAATGTGGTTCGGCTGGTTCTTGCCCTCAGTTTTGCCTTGTACTTCAAATTCCTAGGTTTAGTCCTCAGCCTATACCCGCAGCATGGGCACCAAAGGCCGTCCCACTTTATAAATATCTCGCATATCTGGCATCTCTTTTGCCCACTGGCATATCTGCCT
>DATMWK010000090.1:0-35706 GCA_035562555.1 Nitrososphaera sp.
AAATCCTAACATTGCGACTATCCAGACTGATACGCGCTTTGCAGACAAAGTCTACCCTCTTCCAATAAATACGAGTTACGTGGAGAGAGTTATCGAGGTAGAGCGGCCCGATTCAATAATGTTGGGCTTTGGCGGTCAGACGGCCCTCAACTGCGGGGTCTCGCTGCATGAGCAGGGCATCCTCCAAAAATATGGCATAGCGGTTCTTGGCACCTCTATCAGAGGAATCAACATCACTGAAGACAGACAGCGCTTCAAGGAAGCCATGATAAAGAGTGATGTTCCAGTGTTACAAAGTTTTGCAGTCAATTCGCTACAGGAAGCCTTTAGAGCAGCTAATGACATTGGCTACCCTGTCATCATCAGGGTAGCATACACCTTGGGCGGCAGGGGCGGAGGTGTCGCACACAATGAGTATGAACTGCAGGAAATTGTGCAGCGAGGTCTTAATCTTAGCATGGTTCACCAAGTTTTGATAGAGCGTTATGTAGGCCACTGGAAGCAAATTGAGTACGAGGTGATGCGCGATTACAAGGGGAACAGTGTGATCGTATGCAACATGGAAAATGTTCTTGCAATGCGTGTCCACACTGGCGATAACATAGTCATCGCACCATCCCAGACACTCAACAACTATGAATATCAAATGCTGCGCTCAGCTGCCATTAGAGCGACTAGTTACTGTGGCATTGTTGGTGAATGTAATATCCAGTTTGCACTTGATCCAACATCAGAACAGTTTGCCGCTATCGAAATAAATGCGAGATTGTCTCGCTCGTCAGCACTTGCAAGCAAGGCAACCGGTTACCCTCTTGCATATATGGCAGCCAAAATTGGCCTAGGGTATTCATTGCCTGAACTCATTAACAAGATCACAAAAGCCACAACTGCATGCTTTGAGCCATCGCTTGATTATGTTGTGCTCAAAATGCCTAGATGGGACTTTTCAAAGTTTGAGCTTGTTAAACGCAAGCTTGGCAGCACAATGAAATCGGTTGGTGAAGTCATGGCCATTGGCAGAACCTTTGAAGAAGTGGTGCAAAAGGCTATTAGGATGTGCGACATCGGTAAAGATGGCCTTGTCGCAAATGTAAATTTGTTGACTCAGCCGCCTAAGGCGGAAGACATTGAAAGGATCGAGCTGGCGCTCATACATCCAACTGACGAGATAATTTTCGCAGTTGTTGAATCCATAAAGGCAGGCCTGACGATTGCACGCATTAATCAATTGTCAGGAATCGATCCTTGGTTTTTACTCAAAATAAAAAATATAGTAGATATGGAAGATAATATCCTCCATAAATCCAACAGCTTTGACGAGCATATGATAAGGAAAGCGAAAAAGATGGGGTTTTCGGACAAGCAGCTGGCGCGCTGTCTTAATCTTGAGGAGATGCAAGTTCGTAACCTGCGGCAGAAATTTAACATCAGGCCGGTTGTAAAGCAAATAGACACGCTGGCTGCAGAATGGCCAGCCAAGACCAACTATCTCTATTTGTCGTACGGTGGCGAGACTGACGACGTCAAAGTGAAGGAAAGCAATAAGAGTAGGATGATAGTACTAGGCGCTGGCCCCTACAGGATCGGAAGCAGTGTCGAATTTGACTGGGGAACTGTCAACATGGTATGGAGCCTCAAGGAAAATGGAATCAACGAAATTTCAGTCATTAATTGCAACCCGGAAACAGTCTCAACGGACTATGATATTTGCGACAGGCTCTACTTTGAAGAGTTGACGCTTGAGCGTGTGCTGGACATATGTGAGAAGGAAAGGCCAACCGGAGTAGTCACGTGTGTAGGCGGTCAGACGGCAAACAATCTAACACCTAAGCTGGCAAGATGCGGAATCAATATTGTTGGTACCAGCAGTGAAAACGTTGACAAGGCCGAAGACAGGGCCAAGTTCGGACACTTGCTCGATATACTTAAGATAAAGCAGCCAGCATGGAGAAAATTCACCTCACTTGCAGAAGCTAAGGAATTTGCAGACACTGTCGGTTACCCTGTGCTTGTCAGACCATCCTATGTACTTTCAGGTGCAGCAATGAAAGTAGTATGGGGGGAGCAGCAGCTAGAGGGCTTTCTGACTGAAGCAACAAACATCAGTCCAGATCATCCAGTTGTAATTAGCAAGTTCCTACAAGAGGCTGCAGAGGTCGAAGTAGATGCAGTATCAGACAGCAACGAAGTTATCATCGGCTCTATTATTGAACACATAGACAATGCAGGTGTCCACTCTGGTGACGCGATGATGAGTATACCTCCTTGGAGGCTCGACAGAAAGACAATCGATACCATCACAGACTACAGTGTCAGGATAGGCAAGGCCCTCAATGTCAAAGGCCCCTTTAACATCCAATATCTGATTAAGGATGAAGAAGTACTGGTGATAGAGGCAAATGTTAGGGCATCACGCTCAATGCCTTTTGTGTCCAAATTCGTAGGCTACAATATCATCAACCTTGCTGCAAAGGCAATGATTGGGAAACCTCTTCCGCCGAGTGCTAGAGACCTGTGGCTCAAGACTACAGGCTTTGGTATCAAAGTACCTCAGTTCTCATTCATGCAGCTTGAAGGTTCAGATGTTGTGCTCGGAGTAGAAATGCAGTCAACTGGTGAAGTTGCATGCTTTGGCAATAGTTTCTATGATGCATTGTCCAAAGCATACATGGCGGCTGGCTATTCTCTGCCACTGTCAGGATCTGCACTAATAACTGTTGGAGGACAGAAGAATAAGGAGAAACTGCTGCCTATAATATCTCTGATTACGTCCATGAACTACCGAATTATGGCTACAGAGCACACAGCAGAATTCATAGAAAATAATAATTTTAAGGGCATACAGCTGGTCTACAAAATAAGCGAGCCAGATCGGAAGCCCAATATCGCTGACCTACTGTACGAACGCAAGATCAACTTTATAATAAATATTCCAGCTACGTCTACGATTGAAAAGTATGTTGGCATGCTCTATGACGAGTACCAGATAAGAAGAAAAGCAGTAGAGATGGGCATACCGGTTTTAACGACATTTGAAGCAGCAAGCTCGTTTATCAAGACACTTCAGTGGCTGCGCGATAACATTCCGACTGTGATGCCTCTTCAAAGCTATCTCAAGTAATAAATAGCTTAAAAATCGATTGTAGCAAACGCGTATCTATTGGTAGATCTTAAAAATGAATACTGCTCCTAATTTCGAGCAGGATTGCTTTCTGACTGGTGCATTATAGTGGTGGCGGTGGCGGCCGAATAGTGTATAGGAGTAGCCATCAAATCTATGAAGAATTAGGTTGATTGGATTGTATTTTTCTTAAATGCATTTTTCTTCATCTTTATTTCTTTATGATGCTCGATACGACGAGTGCTAATACATAGCAAATACGGTTCCAAATGAGATTGAATCATGGTATCTTTTTGCGTACTAAGATTAGGATCATTGGCTCATATGTATGATAGTGATGATTGATTGTCGATATCTGGTTTTCTCTTAGAAAGTCAACCCCAATCTGCCAAATATGACAGTATCAACTTGCTTAGTCTTTCGAGCTTGATTTCTGCAGTCAACTAGGGTAACTAGAGATATAGTCATCTGAGGATGCAGCATATGCATGGTTTCTGACCAAGATACGTCTAGCACTAAACTATGCTAATTGTTTTGTTTTTATTACAGAGCTTTACTGACGCTTGACTTCTATAATATTATGTAAGAAAGCTGTAACTATTATAATATCAACCACATGCTCATTGTAAACTCTTATTATTGCAAAATGTGTGGAAGGAGTGCTGTATCACCTACAATTGAGCCGTCAAGCGTTACGATTAAGCACTTCTTCACGCCGTGCTGCATTACTTTTGCGATTATAGGCGAAATAGACTTATGATATAACTTTTCGCCAGTAGCATAAAGATATGGATTAAAGGCAGGTAGCACCACAATGTCAAGTATTCCCTTCTCCGCAAAAAGATCTTCCTTTCTTGCCTGAAAATATAGCCATACTCGCTCGCCGTTTATTACACTTCCTTTTTTCAAAAATACAGGGTGTATATGCCCCATCACTATTCGCTTGATGTGTCCTCTAACATCAGAAGGCATACTATGGCCGTGCACCAAAAGCATATCATCAAGCGTCATCCCTTTGCTGGTTATCATGTTTACGTTAGTTGGAATGAGATGTCTAATGTTGCCATCGTGATTGCCTGGCACAAGGTAGACGTCAGCCTTGGCTGACAGTTGCTTCAAGAATGCCGGCACAATATTCCACTCTTGTCTGCTTATTGAGCCAACTGTGTGCTTGATGTCACCTAGTAGTATAATGCTATCTGCATGCTCTGACTGGACGAGATCTAATAGTTCAGCAACCATCTCAGAGACCAGGTCTGAGCTGACTGTTACCCCCTTTGCTAACAGGTCCGCTTCAAGCCCGATGTGCAAATCGGATACTATAACGTACTTTCTGCCCGCATCTTCTATCAATATTGCAGCATGAGGATGAATAGGTCGTATCTTCACACTTTTTATACCGCTTATCAGCCAAATAAGTTAAGTAGTGCAGTCGAGAATAGACTATGCAGTAAGCTCAGGTAGTGTCAAGCAAATGTTGTTTCTACCAAGTGGCAAAAACTTATGGGTTGTCATAGGCAGAGACAATGAATACTGGATAGATCCCGAGCTTGGTTTTTGCTCTTGCAAGGACTTTTATTTTAATACTCTATCAGGAGGACAATATTGCTATCATCTAAAGAGCGTCAGAAAAGCTATACAAGAAAGAGGATTCACAGTCATTGAGTTTGATGACAGCGATTATGTTTACTTATTGCAGGCAGTAGCAGATGATAACATAAGCGTCCTAAGCCGTAGTTGATACTTGAGTATTGGTAGTACTTGACTGCTTAGAATCAGATGACGGCTGCTGCTGATTCTGGCGAACTTCAGGCTTTTCTAATGTTGTCCTTGCTTCGCCACCCTTCCTTCCAATAGTGCTATAGTACTCTGCTCCGCGCTCTTGCTTGACAGTCTCACCGCCCCGTTTGCCAATCTCACTATAAAATTCCGCGCCATAGCGCTCCTTGACAGCTCCTCCACCCTTTTCTCCTATTTCTCGATAAAATTCCGCGCCATAGCGCTCCTTAACGACTTCGCCGCCCCGCCTTCCTGCCTCACTGAGGCCTTCTCTATCATTTGCACGTGCTTCTCCACCTGCCTTCGCCACCCTTAGTCTTGTGTCCGAATTTGCCGCGGCCAGGCCCCTCTTCTGGTGCGGTGCAATACCCCCTTTTCGTGCTACTCGTTGCCTCGTCTCTTCGTTGGCAGACGCAAGGCCTCGTCTAGCGCGTCCTATATCAGATGCAGCCTGCTCTGAGCCCATGCTCAGTAGACACGCATATTGCTTAAAAGGGGAAACGAAAAAAGTAAGGGAATCATAATCAAAAGTTTATTAGCCGACTGTTTTTTGGCATCGTTGTGGCGTCTGGTAATGTTCTTATTGTTGGTTTTGGGAGCAGAGAGCACGCTCTTGGTTGGAAAATCGCGCAGAGCAAACACGTAAGCAAGATCTATTTTGCGCCAGGCAATGGAGGAACGTCCGAAAATATTGATATCAAGCACGATGATATCGACAAATTGGTATCATTTGCAAAGCGCCAGAGCAATCTGCTGACGGTTGTGGGCCCTGAAGAGCCTCTCTCGCTTGGAATTGTTGATGCCTTTGAAAGAGAGGGTCTGCGCATTTTTGGGCCTAGAAAAGAGCCGGCTAGGCTTGAAACCAGCAAGGCTTTTGCCAAAGAGTTCATGCACCATGCAGGCATCCGGACCCCTAAATTTGCAATATTCGCTGAAGCACAGAAGGCTAAGGACTATGTCGTCAGGCAGAGCAGGCCGCAAGTAATCAAGGCGGATGGACTTGCAGCAGGCAAAGGTGTAGTGGTGTGTGACAGCGCCGACCAAGCTATTGCAGCGATTGATAGTATGATGATCAAGAAGGAATTTGGCGCTGCAGGCACTAAAGTAGTCATTGAAGAGCGGCTATCTGGCGAAGAGGTATCCTTCATTGCAATGTGCGATGGCAAAACAATAATGCCTCTTGCTTCAAGCCAGGATCATAAGCGGGTATATGATGACGACAAAGGCCCCAACACTGGTGGCATGGGAGCCTTTTCCCCTACACCAGTAGTTGACAGCGACCTTCATGAAAAGATAATAAAAGACGTAATGCAGCCAGCTATGATTGCAATAAGAAAGCGCGGCACTCCATTCAAGGGCTTTCTCTATGCTGGCATAATGGTTGACGAAAATACAAAAAAACCCTATGTGCTTGAATTCAATGTAAGAATGGGCGATCCAGAGTGCCAGCCCATAATGATGAGGATGAAGTCGGACCTCTATGAGTACGTTGATGCAGCAGGGGATGGGCGACTTGAATCAATGCCGCAGATCGAATGGAAGAACCAGGCCGCTGTGTGCGTGATAATGGCATCAAAGGGATACCCTGGTCACTACGAAAAGGGCAAAGTCATAGAGGGTCTTAACTCTAAATTTGGGCCACATCTCATGGTTTTTCATGCTGGGACAGCAAGAGACTCGCACGGCAGGATTGTGACCAACGGCGGAAGAGTTTTAGCGGTAACTGCACTTGGAGAGGATGTAAGAAGGGCAATAGACAATGCCTACTCCGCGGTCAGAAAAATACGATGGGGAGAAAACGGCCACTATTACAGGACAGATATTGCAAGAAGGGCAATAGGCCGCTAGGCGTAATGGATGCCATCTTCACTTGCTATTGCATCCAATCTTTTGTCATACTTGTCATGTGGTAGATTCTCAAGCAGCTGAAATGAATATGCTAGCCCAATAGAAAATATTCGCTTACACGACAGTAATCTGTCATAGAATCCCATACCGTACCCAAGGCGGTTTCCCTTTTTATCAAAAGCAATGCCGGGCATGATAAGTATATCGATATCACTCATCTGTTCACATGGGGGAGGTTCCAGGATACCAAACCTGCCCCTAATCAAGGATTTCGTAGATGACAGTTCATAAAATGTGATCTTGTCTTCCTCAACTCTTGGTAATGCGATCTTTTTGCCCAATATTTTTGCACGCTTGATTATCAATTCTGTAGTTACCTCAGAACCCAATGCATAGTATGTTCCAACAACTTTGGCCCGTTCGAACTCCTTGCTTTTTATTACAAATTCTTGTATGGTTTTGCTCCTTTTTGCGATCTCAGGGTGATTCAGCCTGTTACGCATTTCAAGCATCTGTTGTCGTATTTCTTTTTTGCCTAACAGTAGCTACTCACTCAGCTCTCGTGTTATAAAAGCAGCAGTGACGGTATTTTTCAAAAGCATTGCCCGGGTCATAAGACCTACTCCACCTGGCACTGGCGTTATCCAGGATGCTTTTTGTTTTACAGAGTCAAAGTCAAGGTCCCCGGTAAGCTTGCCATTGAGTCGGGCGATCCCAACATCAATAACGATCACGTCTTCCTTGATCATGTTTGCAGTAAGCGTAAAGCGCTGACGGTTGCCAACGGCAGTAACAATCAGATCTGCATTGCGTAGCTTTTCGTCAAGATACTTTGTCTTTGAATGGCATATTGTCACTGTGGCGTCTCGTTCCAATAACAAAATCAAAAGCGGTTTTCCTACCAAGTTGCTGCGGTTTACAATGACTACATCCATCCCGGATACATCTATTTTGTAATAATCCAAAAGCTCCATAATGCCAGAAGGTGTACAGGGCTTAAGTGCTGCAATACCGCTCTGCAGCATGCCAACGTTGTACGGCGTCAAGCCATCCACGTCCTTCAGAGGACTTAGAGACGAGAGTATGTCAAATTCATTGATATGATAGGGCAGAGGTAGTTGTATCAAAATGCCGTGGACTTCAGGATCGTTGTTTAGAAGTTGCACTAACTCGCGTAACTCGTTCTGATTAAAGGTGTCTCCAAGCCTATGATCCCTTGTGACAATACCTACCTCTTTTGCATCCTTATGCTTGCTCTCAATATAGGTTGCGGATGCAGGGTCGTCTCCGACCAGCACCGTCGCAAGGCAAGGTCGAACACCAACTGCCTTCAATTCTCGAACCGCCCCTATTACTCTTGATTTTACGTCTGCAGACACGACCTTGCCATCGATTAAGTGTGCTACCAATTGAATAGGTGGGGATTTTCTACACTATTTGCTTTTCTATATAGGATGCTCACACAGAATTACACTACACAATAACCTATAACCCCTTCTAAAGCAGGGTAAAATAAGGCAGTAAAAATGAATTAAAGAAATACACTATGCTATTGATAACATTTCAAACCTCGTTAGAGGACTACTTTATATACTAAACCTATTAGTCCTTGTCTATCTCTACCTGCTCAAGGTGTTGTAGTGCTTGAACTATCTCCTTTTGTAACCGCTCAAGGCTTTGTTCTTCAGCCTTGAACGTGTTTTTGGCTATAGGAGTAACAGACTGCTGCTGCTGCTGCATCTTCGACGTTTCGGCAAGTATCTTTTTTGCCTTTGCGTAAATATCATCCTGGGAAGGAGGATTCGATTTAGAAAGGTCTAATAACTTTTTGTCAAGCACAGAAATCCTGTCCTCTAGGAAGGATACAAGGTTGTCACGGAGCTCCTTGAGATCGGAAAAGTCTGCCACAGGCTGCAGATAAGCGACCTTTTGGTTGAGCGAATCGAGTTGCTGCTTGTATTTTAGCAACAATTTGTCACGCTCTAACCTGTCGATCCTGCCATCCTGAGCTGCTTCATATACCCGAGTAACTGCTTCAGCTGTAAGGTTCTTCTCAAATAGGAGTGATGTAAGTTCATCCCGTATGGAGCCGATAGATGACGAGGGCGATGACTGTCCATATTTTCTTTTATTATTATTTTTTCTGATTCTCAAAAGCTTCTCCAGAAATACCGCTGATATTATTCCGGCGACAGTTGAGCCGGCGATGATGGCTATTTCTGTGTACATTATATAGGGTTTGCCAAGGCTTGCTATAAGAAAAGCTTTCTGTTGTATTAGATGACCTGTCGCTTAATCCAGCCGTACTTTCGAATTGTCGGGTCTGGGTAGCCACACTTTGCGCACCGTTTACTTCGCTTATGATATGAATTGTGGCCACACCTTCTGCATCGTATATGGGTCTTCTTGCGGGTAAACTTTCCCATCGATGTAGTGCCTTTTGTCATTTCTCACTCAGCTTCTCCATGCATTACTTTGGTGGTGGTGAGATAATGACCACATTGTCCCCCCTGACAACGATAGTGCCCAGCTCATTAGACTTGCCTTCTTCAAGAATTTCTACTGAATCTTCAAGCAAGAGGTTCATATGCTGGTCGAAACCGTGAAGGTTTCCTCTGATGACTTTGCCACCCTTAAGCTTGATAAGTACAACTTTTCCAAGGCTCTCATCGAGAACTTTGACTGCCATATCTACGGACAATTAGTATTCTCCGAAGGTAGAGCATGATATAGGCATATATTAAAATTTGTGCGATTTATCTTCGCTTAACTTTGTGTAAGTCATATTTTGTCTTAAAACAGCTATTAATCAAGAACAAGTTAGGAGGACATGAGTGCACATCCATACAACGTTTATCGTAATTTTTCAAGGTCAAGTATATATTGCAATTTTAGGCTGGACAATAAGGACTATTACAACAAAGAAGCTAGCCGAATGATTTAGGACTTTACCCTGAAGGTTGATATTTTATAGCCCTCCTTATAAACACCGGAGCAACCAGCAATAATTGGCTGTAGATGTATCATAAGAATATAGTGATTGGTTCTAACGCTTCATTACTAGTTTCATATGAGTCTAGGGCTTTGGGTGACCGCATGAGCAGTTTTTCTTGTTGTGTCATTGCTGGGAGATCATATGATGCAATAGGTCTCTCTATTCAATTCTACATCACTAATTTAGAGAATCATTTTACCATGATGTATAGACAAGTTGTTCGCGCAGCGACAAAAAGGATGTCGATACTGGTTCGCCATTATATATACATATATTAAGAGATAATTTCAAAGGTTCTTTTAATAATAAAATCAGCATATCCTACCCTATTGATAGAGTAACTTTGGAATCAAGCTTTGTCCTAGAAATTAGTAGTTACACTTCATAGCGCATGATAGATCAATTTTACCAGAGAGGGAAATCCTAATCGTTAATAGGCTAGTGATCAAACAACTGTTTGTAGTGACCATAAGATACTTACCAAAGAATATTACGACTTCTCTTACACTACTGCTCTTAGGCCTATTGTTGCTATCAGTACAGGCTTTTACTTTTATTGACCCTACAGCCCTTTCGAGGGGAGCTGCGGCACAGGAAGCGCGAGAGCACATTTCGCACAATCGGCCTCCTCCATCTCCTGAAGTGAATGATCCTAATCTCCAAGTAGAAGAAGTCTTTGAAGGTCTAGAACTTCCTACCTCAATGGCCTTTTTAGGTGACAATGACCTCCTGGTTACTGAAAAAGACTCTGGCAGAGTGCAGAGAATTGTTGACGGCGAATTGCAGGAGGATCCTGTAATTGATGTTCAAGTTGCTAATAATGACGAAAGAGGTTTGTTAGGAATTGACATCTCTAACACTGATGGGGGAGGTACTGCTAATAACGGACAATACGTTTTCCTATACTTCACAGAATCAGGCGGAGGTGAAGATGGTGACGATTGGAGTGAAGGCATTTCACCTGCCGGCACCCGCCTTTACAGATACAATGTAGTGTCAGGAATCGGAGAAGATGGTGACAATGCTGACGTGCAATTAACAAATGAAACATTGCTTTTAGACCTTCCCGCTACACCAGGTCCTCGCTATCATGGAGGACCAGTCGCCATTGGTCCAGACAACAATGTCTACGCGGTCATCGGTACCGTGGATCACCATGAAACACAGGCTCAAAACTTTGAGGATGGTCCAAAGCCTGATGGCACCAGTGGAATAATGAGAATAACGCAAGAAGGCGAAGTAGAAGATATTCAAGGGATCATTAGTGATGAAACCCCTCTGAATTTATACTACGGATACGGCATGAGGCAGAGCTTTGGTATGGAATTTGACCCAGTGACTGGCAACCTATGGGACACAGAAAATGGACCAAACCAATATGATGAGCTCAACCTTGTCGAACCAGGCTTTAACAGCGGATGGAGAGATGTATCGGGATTGGCTGAACGTGCAGATGATTTAGATATAGAAGAGGATTTGGTAGATTTTGATGGCAGGGGCAGGTATAGTGATCCGGAATTCACTTGGCAGCAAACTGTTGCTCCGACAGGGCTAGACTTCCTCGATTCAAGTGCGCTCGGTGCGGTATATCAAAACGATTTATTTGTAGGCGATTATAACAATGGCAATCTATATCATTTCGACTTAAATGAGAATAGAACACAGCTTGTCCTTGGAGGAGACTTGTTGGATAAGGCTTTGGATCCGGGAGACGAAGTTGATGACATACTATTTGGAACAGGATTTGGAGGTATCACAGACGTTAAAGTTGGACCCGATGGATACCTTTATGTGTCAACCTTCCAGGACGACAGTGGCTCGATATTTAGGATAGTTCCGAATGACTTGGATGCAGACGACACTGATGAGGCAGAAGGAGTAGAAGAAACTGCCACTACTACTGCTAGCGACACTGATGATACGGATGTGGATGAGACTGATGAGGCAGAAGGAGTAGAAGAAACTGCTGACGACACGGGTGCTCCTAGCTTGGCTCAAATACTAGCGGAAAGAGTATCAAGAAACACCATAAATCAATAAAATTAGAGACGAGGGACAATTAAATTCCCCATACGTAAAAATTGACAGGAGTCAAGAAAAAAGATGACAGGCAATAATAGCATTTTTCAACATGCCTATTGCACACTTTTTCTTTAGAGAGAATTCCAATCAAAAGAAACTAAGATGTGAATTACGGTTTTTCCAGCATTCTTCAGCATTCAAAAGCTTGTATACGTTGATTGAAAGGAAGAACCAATCAACATCAGGCTGAGTTTTCGTTAGAACTATTATTACTACTCGAGCGATATATAGTACACCTACTATGTAGTCTCCAGTAAATTAGAGGGTGAGAGATATTACTTGAAATTATACAGATTATTTTTAATATTGTTATATAAAAAATTCCAATGACTAATATATAAACAGACAATTAAGTACATTCCATCATATGATCTAATAAAGTAGTGCAAGCTCTAAAAAACAACAACAACATGGTAAGAGGAAAATCAAAGAGTCCAGCAAAAACAAGATCAAAGAAAGCTGCTGGAAGAAAAGGAGGTAAAAAAGGTGGCCGCACATCAGCGACAAATAGAAGAAGACGGGTCGGCAAAAGAGAAGCATCTACCAGTGCTACAGGATCTGATGCCGTGGCCACAGAAGCTACATCATAGAAAAAGATAGTCAAAGGATGAAAATTAGTGGAAGCATGAACCCATTTTTAACTATCTAAATTTTTTAGTAGCTGCAAGATCACTGTGCAGTATCTTGCCTTTGTAAGAGTTGTTGTGACTGTTTCAGGTCATTTTGTTGTTTGGGGGGGTGGCCCTTCCTTCTACAATTAGAAATTCAGTTTTAACATATAAATACGAAGGTCAAACTGTACGCCAACACAGAAAATACAGCGGACCAGTCAATTGTAAATTCAACGCGTTTTCTTTTTGTGGCATTTTGATCATACCTGTTGTAATTATTGGCATTTCTATTGGCTAACCACAAATATATTGCCAATAATGCCATTGGCTATACAAGACGTCAGACTCTGTCCATTGCAATCACCCTTTTCAACCAGCCTCGGAGCCTTCTGAAAAATATGTTTAAAAAATAGTGCCTGCTCTAGCATATCGCTGTTGACTAGTAACGGGCTTTTCATTGGCAGGTTTCAGCCCTTCCATAGAGGACACCTCGCCACTATTAAATTTGCACTAGGCAGAGTCGACCAGTTGGTAATAGTTGTCGGAAGTGCGCAAAAGAGCCATGAGCTCCGAAATCCATTCACTGCAGGCGAGAGGATCAGGATGATAAAGGAGTCGCTTGACGCTGATGAGGAAGCAGATGTCAGACGCATACTGATAATCCCTGTTCCTGATATTGATGTGCACTCACTTTGGACTCATCAAGTGGGCATGCTCGTGCCAAAATATGATATTGTGTTTACAAATGACCTATTTACACTCATGTTGTTTCACGAGCAAGGCATCAAGGCAATTGAAGCACCTCTTTACAGGCGCGAAGAGATGAGAGCTACTGAGATAAGGAAGAGGATGGTTGTAGAAGAAAATTGGGAAGATCTGGTTCCCAAGCCTGTCTCGAAAGTGATAAAGGAAATAAACGGTGTCGAAAGGGTTAAGGCAATTTCCAGAAGAGATATTCCAGGCCATATCATCTAAGTAGAAAATAATATATTCCTAGCTGATCGACCATACAATGTCACCGATGTTGTTTGGAAGTAAGAATGGTAGCAAGGAAGGAGTACGACTAGCTTCAAGCTTTGTTAACGAACCGTGGTATATTGATATGCAAAAGCTATCAAATGAGGAGCTTATGCGAATGTATACTATGATATCAGATGGTCACTACCGATTTGCCAAGAATGCTTGGTATATCCCAATTGAAAAGGACCATCGCTGTCCCATCATGGTGGCCAAGGGCTATAGGTCTCCAGATACATTAGATAGGATGGCAAAGTTTCAGGATACAGCAAAGACGCTGGAAAGCGACTTTCTCAATTTCATTGATGCGTGGGACTTTGGATACATCACAGAACAAGACATCGAAAAGGCGATCTTAAAGATACTAGAATCTAGGAACATCGCAATAACAGAGCACAGCTAATAATAATACGCCGTCGCCAATACACAATGTGGATCATTTCTCTTCCGCTTTCCTTACGGATCTAATCAGATCAACTATTGCGCTCTTTGTAGTTATTGATCCAGTTGG
Source organism: Nitrososphaera sp. (assembly GCA_035562555.1). Taxonomy (GTDB): domain Archaea; phylum Thermoproteota; class Nitrososphaeria; order Nitrososphaerales; family Nitrososphaeraceae; genus Nitrososphaera. Next base: position 13,965 of record DATMWK010000090.1, read on the forward strand.
AAATGTGCCAGTGTTTATTGCACTTACACAAAAGATGGAAAGGACAGAAAGGGCATCTGTAACCAAGACTGCGATCATAACTGCAGCTGGTTTGCTCTTTGTATTTGCAGTGGCAGGCACTCAAATACTAGCCATCTTTAGCATCACTATTTCCAGCTTCATGGTTGCGGGCGGCATCCTGCTTTTCATCGTATCTATTGAGCTTATTACGCACGGCGAGTGGAGATTTGCTGGCGCAGGGACTCAGGGAGAGTCGGGTGTCGTCCCGTTGGCATTTCCTTTGCTTGCAGGTCCAGGCGCTATAACAGCTGTCATAATCTCATTCCAGACGGCAGGTCTGATCGTGACTGCTTTATCGATCCTGATAGTTATAGGTATTACCTATGTTGTGTTAAGATATATCAATACAATTCATAGAGTGATTGGAAGGCGAGGCTCAATCATTGTTACTAGGGTTTTTGCAGTACTCATTGCAGCTATTGCTGTCCAATTCATAGTGGACGGAGCCCGGACACTCTTTATCTAGGAAAAGATTTGTTAATATATTTAGCAATCACTCTGAAAATAGTGACAAACCACGACAATAGTAGCGGATATAGGGAAGAAGCAGGCCTCAAGTTATTATCAAAGCACAGCATTTCAGTTGGCGACAGCATTAAGATTACTACCAAGGATGGCGAGATAACTGGCGTATTGATGCCGCGCTACGAATCTGCTAGTGAAGAGTACATTGTCATCAAATTAAAGAGCGGATATAACACGGGCATACATGTCGGAAAAATAAAATCGATAACAAAATTGTTAGACAAAGACCAAGCTGCTTCCTCTATCACAACTACTGCAGTTATTCCTGCTAAGCAGAATTTGCCAAAAGTTGCCTTAATAAGTACTGGCGGGACGATAGCAAGTAAGATAGATTACCGCACTGGCGGCGTCCATGCAGCCCTTTCTGCTGATGAATTGTATGCATCAGTGCCTGAGCTTGCCAATCATGCATCAATTGACCCTGAAGTATTGATGAGTGAATATAGCGAGAATCTCAAGCCAGAGCACTGGACACTGATAGCAGAGAAAGTCGCAAAAAAAATCGAGACAGACAAGTATAGTGGCCTTGTGGTCTCTCATGGAACTGATACTATGCATTATACTGCGGCTGCTCTAAGCTTTGCACTTCAGAATTTGCCTGTTCCAGTAGTGCTTGTAGGTGCACAGCGATCATCCGATAGGCCATCTTCTGATGCTGCATTGAATTTGCTTGGCGCGATAATATTTGCAGCAGAGTCAAAATATCCCGGTGTCTTTGTTGCTATGCATGTTGGCATTTCAGATGACACTGTTGCATGCCATATGGGGACAAGAGTAAGAAAGAACCACACAAGCAGGCGTGATGCTTTTGAGTCGATTGATATAACTCCTATAGCGCTTGTAAGAAACAACGAAATAGAAATGCAGCTAGAAGACCAGAACAGACTAGAGGAAATATTCAGGTACAAGCCTGTTAGAGTGCCTTTTAGAGTAAACACAAAATTTGAGAATAAAGTCATGTTGTTCAAGTACTATCCTGGCTTTGATCCTACTCTCATCGAACATGCAATTAAAGCAGGCTACAGGGCTATAGTTCTTGAAGGAACGGGACTGGGTCATGTAGGCAAGGAGTGCTTCCCTGCTCTAAAGAAGGCGGTTGGTGCAGGTCTCATGGTATGCATGACATCACAGTGTATTTGGGGACGAGTAAGGATGACAGTCTATGATACAGGCAGAGACTTACTTGATATAGGCGTGATACCTCTATCTGATATGATTTCCGAGACTGCGACGGTCAAAGCAATGTGGGCATTGGCAAATAGCAAGGATGTCGAAGATGCCAAAAAAATAATGCAAGAAAACCTCGCAAATGAGATTTCATCCATCATTCCTATATCATAATAAATATAGATACAGGGCATTTAGCAAAGCAACTATTCCATTATATGCCGCACAACAAAGCCGCAAAAAAAGCAAAAAATAATGCGGCAGCATTAAACCACTAATCCTGAAAGAGTACAAAAAAGTTAAGCTTTCATAAGAGCACTTGGAACTGGCAAGGCTTAATACGTGTGTTAGGAGATTTCTAACCAGTGGCATCTACTCTAGACCCAGCATCTTTGAACCTCAAGGTAGGCCTTGAAATACATCAGCAGCTAGCCACAAAGAGCAAGCTGTTCTGCAACTGTAGCTGCGAGGAAGCAAAGGTATATGATAGGTCGTTTCTACGCAAGCTGCGGCCGACTCAAAGTGAGCTTGGAGCCTATGACCCCGCGGCAATGTTTGAGTTTTCCAAGATGCACACTGTTGAATATCAGGCGGCTTTTGGTTCTAGCTGCCTTGTAGAGGCTGATGAGGAACCTCCACATGATGTCAGCAAAGAGGCACTTGAAACTGCGTTGATATTCTCGCTTGGACTTCTCTCTAAGGTTATGGATGAAATTCATGTCATGCGTAAGATAGTGATAGACGGCTCAAATACAACTGGTTTTCAGCGTACTATGCTCGTCGCATCTGGTGGATATCTTGAAATTGCGGGCAAGCGAGTCGGAGTTCAAAGCATCTGTCTTGAAGAAGATGCAGCAAAATTAATAGGGGATGAAAAGGGAGTGCGCAAGTTCGGTCTTGACAGGTTGGGTGTCCCACTTGTGGAAATTGCGCTTGAACCAGTGACGGGCAGACCTAGCGAAATCATGCAGGTAGCCCTCACGTTGGGTAGGCTCCTTCGGGCAAGCAAGCGTGTTGCACGAGGGCTTGGTAGCATCAGGCAAGACATTAACATCTCGATGCAGAACGGTGCCGTGGTGGAGGTCAAGGGCGTACAGCAACTAGATCAGCTAGTAAAAGTAATCGAGTATGAGATACATCGACAACACGGCTTAATAGTAATCGCGCAGAAATTAAAAGAAAAGAATGTTGACATCAAAAAAGTAGGCGACAGAATTGAAGATGTTTCTGATATTCTTGGCAACGTAGCATCTTCAAGAATTGTTAAAAAGATCCTTGAAGGCGGAGGGCTAATCATAGCGATAAAGGTGCCAGGGTTTGCAGGCATGATTGGCTTTGAGCCCTACAAAGACGTTAGACTTGGAAGAGAGCTGGGCAAGCTAGTGAAGTTTTATGATATAGATGGTATATTCCATTCGGATGAGCTTCCAAATTATGGAATAACAGAGGAAGAAGTTGCAGCGGTCAAACAAAGGCTACAAATGAATGACAGTGACGCTTTCGTAATCTTAGGAGGTCCAAATGACAAAGTCAGGTTCGCTTCTGACGCAATAATTCAGCGCCTTAAGGCTTCAGTAGATGGTGTCCCTGCTGAAACCCGCGCAGCAACCCCTGAGGGCAATACCGTATTCTTGAGGCCGAGACCGGGTGTAGCAAGGATGTATCCCGAGACAGACATACTCCCTATTGCGATCACTGACTCGATGCTTGTGTCACTTGCAGATAAGGCTCCAAGACAGTGGGACGAAATTGTGGACTCACTTGCCAAGAAATACAATCTGAACAGAAAGTTGGCAAGTGAGATCTTTGACTCTGAATATCTCGACGTGTTTGAGGAGATCGCAAGCATAACTAAGGTGCAGCCTACATTTATCGCATCTAAGTTGACAGAAGATCTCACAAGCTTGCAAAGGCAAGGATTAGATGCTTCCATCTTGACAGATCAGGTGATAAAAGAGATCTTTACAAGGCTTGACAGAGGCTCCATAACAAAAGAATCAGTTGTGTTGATATTTGAAAAGCTGATGAAAAATGAGCCGAACATAGTGAAGATTGTCAATGAACGGGTAAATGTAAATGTAAGGGAAGATATGGAAGCGAAGATCGTGAATGCAGCCATTGAGGCTGTAGGTGCGATTTCAATAAGTGACGAAGAGCTGAGCAAAGGACTTGACAGGATAATAAGAAACAACATGGCAATGATCAAAGAAAAAGGCGCGAATGCGTTGAGTACACTGATGGGAAGGGCGATGGCAGAATACAGGGGCAAGGCTAACGGTCAAAAGGTAAATGCAATGCTGAAGGATAAGATGAGCAAGATAGTCAACAACTAATAATATACAAACCCAGTCTATAATGGAAACTTACATCGAATTTCTTTTATTAATGTTGCAAGCCTAGAAAAAAGCAGCAGCTCGCTGACCAGTTAGTCCTATCAGAGGATAGTAGAAGTATATTGGATTTTACTTCAAAGAGGTGCTGCTGAAAAAATGTTGGGATGATTGCCACGCTTTGCGATGAGGATATGATGGCTCTGGAGCACGTACCGAGTTTGCTGTAGCTATTCGTTGATTGTGTTCCTATGCGCAAAAATCGCTTAGCTTATCGTCAAAGGCTAGCATGCTGATCCAACGGTATACTATACAGTATATACATCAACATTGGAAGAGATTGAATCTAGCAGCGGTAAGCCAGAAACTTCTTTAATGAAACAGTCATGCTATGCACGTTGGTAGAGAGATTTACTGAAGAAAAAGCCGACTTTCATCCTAGGTCATGGCTTTCCAAATACAGGCGCACTTCAGTAAGCTACCTCACAAAGATGTTGTTGTTTTACCACGGAATCGGCATTCTTCTGCTTCTTGCAGTAACGCCTCTTATTGAGCGGGCTCTTCCAGATTATGAGCAGCCAAGTATCCCAAGATCACTATTGTCAGTACTCGCCGCAGGGCCATCGGAAGAGACGATATTCTTTGGCATCCCATTCTACATATTTGGAAATGCATACGCAGTCCTTGTCACTGGAGCAGTGTGGGTCGGAACACATCTTTTCAATACGGATACGCTTTCCGTTAACAGTCTTGCATTTGGCAACCTGCTCTTTGTGCTTCCATCTCTTTTCTTTAGCTTAAGAACATGGATCAGTGGCAAGGGTTGGTTTTCAGTGATCACACATTCTGCATGGAACGGCATCTTCTTTGCTGCTGGCTGCTCTGCTGGCGAATTTACATGCACAGTAATTGAGAGAGACATCAGCGCTACGGTGATAAGCATCGCAGTGTCAGGAGGGCTGCTTGGAATAACCTATGTGCTCTACAAGAGAAGGGAGAAAAGGAAGTAATAGCGAAGGTAATCTAACGAATTCAATATATAGCCCGCCATTTGTGTTACAAGCGAAAACAACAATGAGCCAAGCTGAAAATGACGTTAACGTATCTGTAAAGATAGGCGACGTAAAGGTTGAGTTCAGCGGCTCTGCGGAGACCGTCACAACTTCTGTGATGAACTTTCTGGTTAAGCAGGTGCCTTCAATAGATCTTGCAAGAAAGATCCTACTCAACTATGCAGCGCAGGAGCTCATTGAAACATATTCTCATGTCATCAAGATTACACCAGAGGGTCCTCGTGTAATCCTAGACAGCGATGTCAAGCTATCCGATAAAGATATAGTAGCTCTACAGCTTCTAGCTGCCAGAATTGCAAAGGATCTTGGCAGACTGCAGGATAATTCAATGCAAGTATCGGATATTCATAATGCCACGGCGCTAAATCCAAAGTCCATAAGCTCCAGAATATCTGAAATGGTTAAAGCGGGCCATGTCATGCGTGATGAAAAAGAGCCCAGCAAATACAGAATAACGACAGCAGGAATCCACTGGCTCAATTCTACGGTAGCCAAAAAGATCAGGCCTGCGCAGTAATGCCATTTGGTGGCCTTTTCTGGATGTAGTGGTAATTCCGCATTGTTCCAATTCTTGTCAAGATGTTTTCTCGCACCATATCTGTAAGCGAATGCGAGACCGCCGTCCTATCGTAGTTGTATCCCCTTCTTGATAGCTCTTCATGTACTTCACCAAGAGACCTTTCACTAACAAAATGTCCCTCGAACCAGAGATTTTCCAGAAGGCCCCTACATGTCATGCCACTCTTGGTCGCCACCTTCTGCTGTTGCTGGTTTTGCTCCTCCGCTATGAGCTCAGCAATCGGCCTTGTCTTTAAGGAGTCTATTTCTCGTCTCAATGCATCGAGCTGGCTCTGCACTTCTGGCCCCATCATCTTGGCAGTATCAAGACTTGAGAGCACGCTTTCAACTACCTGCTTGACCCTACTTTCAACGCAGACTACCTCTACTTCCCACTCGCCGTGCTTCAACCTGATCTTGACTTCCTCAGCAGGAGGACTACTCATATTGCTTAAATATACCTCGCAGACTGCTATTGATAAATCTGTTGCTGGCCATATTGATCATGTTGAGCAATATTAATATACTTGTGCCCGCAGATATTGTTGATCAACATGAACAATCAAAAATCCCTCTTTTCAGGCAATATCTTGAGTTTAAGGGATCTTGACATTGGAGAATCGGTGAGTAAGTGTCTTGCTCCAAAGCTTGATGTGCTAAAAGGTAAGAAAATTGTGTTTTGCTATGACGACAAGAAAATGATGCCAGTTGATGGATGGGGCATGAGATCTAATCCCTACAGTACAACAACAATAACTACTATTCGCCCGATCAAAGAGAATACACTTGTGGCAGCAATAGACTCTAGCAGCATCAAACTAGCTGAGACAGAAGATGGAAGCCTTTATGGCATTAAGTGTGGCCTCGCTACAGCCTATGCTGGACACACTCTCATGCATTTCAAGATAGGTCCAGGGTTATTCTATCTAAGCGAAAAGACAGTTCATGAATCAGAGCTGGAAGAGCGGCTCTCAAAGCTGGTTCTCTTAGATGATGACTTGGCGAAGCGACTGATAAGAGTACGTGTAGAGAGAGCGATACAGAAAGAGATCGCAAGTCACTTTACAAATTCAATAATTCTAGTTGACGGCTCACTTAAAGCCTCAATCTTTGAAGAAAGAGATTGCCGTATAAGCAAGATTTCAGAGAGCAGCGTCCTCCGAAAGAACATGCTTGTGGGGATTAGCAAGAGTACTAAGCTCAAGGCTTTAGATAGGGCGGCCGCTCCATTAACAAAAGTGCCAGGGCCGGCTTACATTGAAGTTGAGGATATCATCAAAAGCTTGATCAGGAATACTATTGGCAGCAACCTGATGGTTAAACTGGAAAAGGGCAGTAGCAGTCCTATTTTGCGAGCAGATATCGTAGGCGATGTGAACCAATCTCTCGGTATGCTTCTTGGAAATGATGTAGTGGCAGGTGGCTACCCCGAAACCCTTAAGCTTGCGCACCACATATCTACGTTCACAAGTACAGAGGTGACATGCCTCAGAAGCCACATACTGAACAAGTATGATGTGATGGAGCTAGTCGCAGATGATATACGCAGAACTCTTTTGGGGTCGATACCGGTATGAAGATACTATCAAAGAATGGCAACGAACTGCTCCTACTTGCCATGAAGGAAGATTCAGCTGCCAAGGGAGACTACTTACTCATAGAGGACAGAACCAGGAGCATGGTTGTACAGGTTTATGATGAAGAATACCTTTCATCTCAGGCTTTAATTGAAGACATTGTCAAAGAAGAGGTCATCAACGCATCAAGCATGGAGAACCTACATGACCCGCTTAACATCGGGAGCTTATCCCGGCTAGTAAGAGATGCCAGAGTATTTCGCGCCAAAATAAGGGCATCAATCAATGACGGTAAACTATCAAGCGATGTAGCGTGGCTTCCCTCAAGAGTTGAGTCCAAGATACGGCGGATTGCAATAAAAGAGATTGATTCATTGCTTGGAAGATGTGGAGTATTTCCGATCCCGGTTGGCAGAGCTGGTCACGAAGAAGAGTTTGAGATTTATGCAGAAGACCTGGATGGCAAGCTGACCCTCATTACAGGTAAGAAAGAGTCGGGCAAGTCACACCTATCCAAGATGCTTATCAAGACATTAGTGCAATATGGCGCCTTTGTGATCGTATTTGACTTGAACAACGAGTATGGAGGCCTTGCATGGAGCCCCGCAGGTACCCCTTCTTCAATCAATCAGCAAGTCAAGGTGCTTGAGCCAGGTAAGACGCTGAGGTTTACTCTTGACTACTGCGGTAAGACAGCGATATCGGGAATGCTTAAAAACGCTCTTGACATGCCTGCTGCGTCTTTGCGTGAGTTTTTGCGGATCTGGGACTGGTGTGAAAGTAAGCAGTCGCTTTCAATAGATGCGATAGGTAACGCTGTCAACACTTGGAACATAAATGAGCTTGTGCGAGATGCGCTAGTTTCTCGCTACCATGTCATCCAGTCCTCACAACTATTCATTAACGGTGAACGAGGCCTTCAATTTGAGGACATAATTTCAGGCAAGAGTGGTGCAGCCATGATAATCAACATGGGCGAAGTTCCGCCTACTGTACGCAGAATGGTAGTTGAGCTAGTATTGAGCAAAATCGTCACCTTGCTGGAGAACAAGCAAATCCCGCCTATTTTCCTCTTTGCAGAAGAGGCACACATCTACATCCGGGATACGTATTGGGAGGATATAATCACTCGAATGAGGCACTTTGGTATTTATACCACCTTCATTACAAACCAGCCCGATGCAATAAATGATGGTATCTATAGACAGATGGACAACATTTTCCTGTTTAACTTTACAAACGATAACGATCTAGACAAAATATCCAAAGTGTCACTAGCAGATAATGACACCATACGATCGATAGTGAGGACGCTTCCCCAACGCCAATGTCTGGCTATAGGCAAGACCGTATGTGACCTACCCATGGTGATCAAAGTTGCAGCAGCTGAGGTAATGATGCTTGGAGAAACTAAAAAATTCTTTACTAGGAAATAGGCTACGCTATGGCAGTCTGACCACGTTTTCTGGTTCCAATATCAATTGCTTCAGTGACAGTGGAGACAAATATCTTGCCGTCCCCTGGAGAACCAGTGCTTGTGGTATCTAGGATAGCTGAAATTACCTTCTCAACGTCAGGATCATCAACCACAGCTACTACGTTAGCTCTAGATGAAAATTCAGCAGAGACCGCCCTTGTCCCCCTGCCAGTCTCGACCCGCGGCTTTTCACCCTTGCCTCTTCCTTTTGCGTCAAGGATAGTCGCACCGCCTACACCAGCATTCCTTAAAGCTTCGTTAACAGCACTAACTTTCTCAGCAGATATAATAGCCTCTACACGCTTCATGGGACGATGTAAATAATGTTACAATATAAGGTTTTCAAGTAATTCAATTATCATAATTTAATATATCCATGAATAGTAATTCTAATGTAATTATCATAAAATTCGGAGAAATAATATCAAACTGTAATATGAATACTGAATATTTTACCGAAGCGTTCATAAACGTTTACCGAAAGTACAGGTTACTTGCATTGCAGGAACAAGAAAAGATTAAGAACCGAAGTAAACTTGACATAATATATGATATACTGGTATCTGCAACAGGCGGCGTCAAAAAGACGCATATTATGTCGCATGCAAACTTAAGCTCGGAGCAGATGAACTATTACTTTAATACATTACTATCACATAGGCTTTTGAATGCAGAAAAGGACTCCGATGACAACCTTGTTTACAAGACAACACACAAGGGTGTGAGGTTCCTTCACTGCTGCGCACAAATAAAGTCACTTATTGCACCAGTAGCGAAAGTAAAAATGCGAAGCGATCTACTCTTTCTTTAGAAGCAATAGAATTATCTTCGTATACCGTTAAACGCAATACTAGCCTACCTTTGAGCGATGTCTTACTATCCGACGCAGGAAGATGAGCTTCGGACAAGGGAAGCACAGGCAGAGAGTATCAAACAAGCAGAAGAAGCCAAGTTCCTTTCCACGTTTCAAATGATCCCAGCAAGAAATGTCGGAAGGCTATCTGAGCTAGCAAAGACAATAGTGAGTAACTTTAACCGAATAATGGAGGAGGCACGCCAAGAGCCATACCAGCGGCAGGAGGACATCATGGCAGGTATGAAAAAACTCTTAGAGGAGCAGATTAACGTGATTGAAGCGCGACGCGCTTACACTATAAAGATAAACCCATCTACCGCCTTAAAAGAAGAAAAAAAGACCTAGCAGCCGTGGTCTTTCACCCAAGGCTCATTAGCGAACTCACTTCTTGCGCACTGCTCCGTTTGAAGCTCGGCATAACCATTATCCAAAAGCTCACTGTTGAGGTTGGTTGATGAGCAATATACCACACCTACTATATCAGAGTCAGATGTAGATGTAGATAACATATCATCCTCATCCACTAGTACTGTGCTCCCAAGGCAGAGGTCCCGAGTAAACGCCGTCGACTCGGCGAACATCTCTTCTTCACTTCTTGAGGGAGCCTTGATAAGAGCAAGGTCAACCTTGTGTACTGTGCTGCTATTTGACTCCACATAAAGTGTGTCTCCGTCCACTATTCTGGTTGCCACACCTTCAATGCAGCTTGCAGACCCATGACATTCTACTTCTGACCCAGAATACACGCTATCAAGTATTGTACTGAGAGTATCAGGATCATCGTTCGAGTTGCCCTCGGTACCTTCTACACTATCAGGTGTTGTACTGCTAGTGTCGGAATCATCGTTCGAGTTGCCCTCGGTACCTTCTACAAACTGCCACTCGTTATTACCATCAGGGATCCTTTGCCATGTATGGCCATCATCACTCCTATCAACAATGGAAGGTGTTCTGTCCAGTATATCGCCTGTTCCATTTGTAAGGACAAGGCTTTCACCGGTGTTTGACAGAACCGGCCTGTCAAGCTCAATCACATATGTTTTGCCAGCCTCGATTACAGCATCTGGTGGCAGTTCAATCATTGGAGATTGAAACGAGGGGGTTATCTTAACACCACTGATGTTAATGTCCACAGTGGTTGGGTTGTACAGTTCGATCCACTCCTTCTCCTCTATGTTATTACCTCTAGGGTTGAGCTCAACTTCGTTTATCAAGATGCTCTCACCTGCTGTAGCAGACTGAGTCTCGTCAGCTTCATTGGCAGGCTGAGTCTCGTCAGCTTCATTGGCAGGCTGAGTCTCGTCAGCTTCATTGGCAGGTGGAGAGCTGTTTTGATCTTCTGCTGGTTCTGAAGGGGGAGGAGATTCTATCACTTTTTCTTCTTCTCCTCTTTCTGTCACATTATCGACAAGATCCACAATGTCGCTAGTAGTAGACAATGCATTTTGGCCAGCTGCAGAGGGAATGCCCCCCACTATAGGCAGCAGCAATAAAGCCAAAGCAGTCTCTAGGTTTATTGACATTATATATACTCTCTTAGTAAGAAAAGAAATGCTAGGGGCAATATTAACAGTTATGAAGGCTATCTCTAGAGCAGTATTTACTGTCCAAGCTCCTTGTGGAGATAGATCTCCTTTAATTTATTTAACGCAAGAACCACCACAATTACTATCAATATAGCAATTGCTGCCTGTGCTGCAGATATCGCTAACCTCCCGCCGTGGGGACCAAACAAGTATAAGTATGTCTCTAGTGGTGCGACAAAAATAACCAAGAATGCCGCAGCAGCAAGTATCATTGCCCACATTCCAATCACGAAAAGCGCCAGAATCGTAAGTACCATCTCAATTACTCTACCTGAGGATAACCATGTACTGGATAGCAATCGAGGCAAATGCCAAAAGTGCAGTAAATGTTGCTAGCTTGAATATCTGATAAGTGATCTCTCTTTCGCCAAGTGGCCTATCTGCAACAATCAGCCTTACAAGTGTTGCTGGTGCAGTACTATCACTTGATGCTGCTAGCTTGAAGTCGTCTGTCAAGATCGTAGGCCTTGCCTTTACCTCCCTGTGCTCTACTATCCGCTTGACGCTTGCAAGGAACAGGAATGAGTTCATGACGGCCGGCAAAAGCGCGATTACGCCAATTATTTCGGAACTGCCGGCGATGGCTACTGCACCATACATTGCTCCAAGCAAAAGCGTACCTGAGTCGCCGGGAAATATCCGGCTTGGAAACTTGTGGTACTTATAAAATGCAAGTGTGGCAAATAATAGCGGAAGCGCAGCAAGGAATACTTCAGGGCTACCAAAAATTGCAATGCTCACCAAGAGTGGGATCGTTGCAATTATCAAAAAGCTGCTTGCTACTCCATTTAGTACATCAATTGAATTGATAGTGTTGCCAGTAATAGGAATGATGACGAATATGAGTGGTATGTATAGCAGAGGTATATGAGCACGGCCAAATATTAGGTTGAGAGATTCTCCATACACCCCACCTACAAGAATGTCAAGAACAACTAATGGAATTGCAGCTGCAAGCAGTGCCACTGGTTTAAACCATCCTGGCATCACTCTGCTGTCATCGATATAACCTACTAGAAATGCAATCGCTGTTGTAAGAAGTATTGCAAAGACAGCAATGTTCATTGTTAGAAAGAAGAGCACAATTTCTGCTGCAGCAATGCTGATCATGATGACCGGACCTGCTGGCCGCGGAACTTGAGTCTTTTCTGGCTTGTGAGCGTCGGGAACTACCTTGCGCTTTGCAATGAGCGACCGGATTGCTGCCGGCGTCATGATTAAGACCCCAAAGAATGATATGGCCGACACGGCTGTACCATACATTATCAGGTTAACATCGTCCAGCATTTGATATTATTGTCCCAGCCTTTTCTTTAATTGATGCTTTAACTTTTCGGCTACGGTCGGCCCTATCTTAGGCACACTTGCAAGTTTGGCCTGCGAAGCCTTAGCTATTGTGGGTACATCGGTAAATCCTGCGTTGTACAGTGCCCTAGCTTTCACTCTTCCGATGCCCTCAAGCGCGACAAGTGGCAGCAGCTCCTCCTTAACTCCATACCTTATCCTAGTACGTAAGTTATAAAGTTCTGGCATAAGATCCTCTCGCCGTAACAGTTTGGCTACTTCATAAAGCGAATAGGCAAGCCAGTTAGCCATCTCCACTATCCTGTGCATGTCACCAGGCTCAACTCCCATCTTGTCGCTCAGTACCTTCTCTGTCGTCTCCTCTATCCATGAACATAATGCCCAGAAACTACGAGTGCATTCATACTCGCTTATTGGGTATAAAAGTTCGTTGCCATGACGTTGTATCAGAATGCTTAGCGGATCATAGTCCGTTTTGCGTAATGACAATTTTGGGTAAAAGTCAGGGCTGTCAGTTATCAGGTGCAGGAAGCCAAGTTCATATCTGGTGGCAGCTCTATACTCTAGACCTTGGAGTGCATCTCTGAATTTCACGGCAGTAGCCGGATTGATATATAGGAGCGATGTCCGTCTGCCAAAATTTGTGGCTATGTAGCGGTCATTCCTCGACTTGACTAGCTCTTCTCGCTCTAGATACTCAAGGGCTGACTCGACCTTAAGCTCGACAGTTGCATTCCTATACTGGCGTGCAAAGAGCGTCCTTGAGAAGAGGTCATGGATCTCTGGTTTTTTCATCCCTGGTACACTTGCAATGTTCGAGAGCAAATGAAACCTGATGGTGTTATCGTTTGACAACTGCGACCGAAGTGGCTCTGGGCTCCCAAGGACGTAATGGTCATAAAGCTCTTCAGCATTTGCACCAGATTCACTTATGATTATGGCCTCACCAGAACTGTCGTACTGAGGTCTGCCAGCTCTGCCGCACAGCTGCTTATATTCTAGCACGCTGATAGGCAAATTTCTGCCATACTCAGAGTCGTAACGCAATATGCTTGCTATCACGACCCGTCTAGCAGGCAGGTTAACGCCAGCAGCAAGAGTCGGCGTGGCAGTTAGCAATTTGATCACACCTTTCCGGAATGAGCTTTCTACTATCTCCCTGCTTGATGGCGCAAGGCCGGCGTGGTGAAATGCCACCCCTTTTGACACAAGCTTCGCTAAGGTCTTTGTGATCTCGCTGTCATCCTCTCTAGCTAGTATTTCAGATGATGCCTTAACTGCCAGTTCTCTTGCTCCTCTATCTAGCCGCTTATAGACGCCTTCTGCAGCTTTTGCTGCAAGCGAAGCAGCACGCTTTCTCGTTTCTGCAAATATAAGTGCCTGCCCACCTCCATCGACAGAATCAATAGCAAGGTCTACTGCAGATGAAATGCCGGAGCTGTTGACTTTGAAAGTAGTGCCGTCTTTCATTCTAATCATGCCATGTTCGTAAACTCCCTCTACTAGCTTTGTTGGTCGCCAGTCGCTTTCTATAAGCTCGCAGGCAAGCCAGTCTGCTATCTCGCAGGAGTTGGCTACTGTAGCAGAAAGTGTCACTATTTGCGATTCCGGATAGTGCTTGCGGATTTTCGTAAGCATTATCTCGAGCGTTGCTCCTCTTTCCTTATCGCCTATAAGATGCACTTCATCAGACACAAAGAGTCCTATGTCATCGAGCCACTCTGCATTATGACGGAAAAGTGTATCCATCTTTTCATTTGTAAGAATGATGACGTCTGCTGCGGCCAATTCTTTTCCCGGTGAGTCATAGTCGCCAGTTGCGGCCATCACCTTGATCCTTCTGCCAAAATCGAGATTCTCAAGCACCTTAATGTCATGATACTTTTCGCTTGCTAGCGCGCGAAGTGGTGTCAGATATACTGCTTTTCTATTTTTTTTCAGCGCCTGGTAAATAGCCATCATTGCGATGAATGTCTTGCCGCTTGCAGTTGGAGTAGTCATGAGCACACTCCTTCCTTCCAATATGCCATACTTCAGTGCCATCTCCTGAGGTGGATAGAGAGAAGAATAGCCTAGATGTGAAAGAAGCGTTCGGACTAAATTGTCGGTTAGAGCAACTGGCATTTTAGAACTATAAGCAAGCCGGCTATTTTAAAAGTGCATTTATGCCTTAGCCCAAAATCCAGGCCGTCTTTCAAATATTTGGCCTTCACGATTAAACTTTTGAATATATTTCCTTGCTTCTTCATCAGAGAACTTTCCGGTCCTCACCAGCTCGTCTACAAGTACTTTATCTTCGACATCATTGTTCTCAGCGCCTGTGAGTCCTCTGAATAGTTCCATAAAGGTCTTTTCCTTTGAGACCACGCTCTGAGGCTTTCCGTATAGCACACCGAGGTCCGTTTTTCCTGTATTGACGTCGACGCCAGCAGTCCTCATCATCTGATCTACAAGGTAAATCGCACGCTGGGCATCCTCTGCATCGACCATGTCCTTTAATAGCAATCTTGCGCGGGCAGACGCAAGCCTGATCAGCCCTTCAAGCTGCCTTGGAGTCACCGTTATCATCCCTTCTGACTCGATCCTTCTCATGTCCATGTAATAACTGCGAACGATGTCAATTGCATCTGGTGTTAGTGCTGGCTCGATCTGCTTTGCATATGATAGATACTTGCTGAAAAGATCGATGTCAATCGCAGGCCTAGCTGCTTGTTCAGCATCGCGGTGTATTTCCAAAATATGGCTTGCGACAAGGTTATCCTTTTCCTTGTCGGGACTATCTCTTACTATAAATATCAAGTCAAACCTTGTTAGCAGCGGCACCGGCAGGTTGACATTTTCTGTGATGTTCTTGTATGGATCGTATTTGCCATATATGGGATTTGCTGCAGATAGGATTGATGTTCTTGCGTTCAGTGTAGCCACAATACCTCCTTTTGCCACAGAGCAAGTCTGCTGTTCCATCACTTCATGAAGTGCCGAGCGGTCTTCCGGCTTTATCTTGTCAAATTCGTCAATGCACACAATTCCCTGATCACCCAATACCACGGCACCTGCCTCTAGCATCATGATCCCTGACTTGTCGCGAATGACCGCAGCTGTCAGACCTGCAGCTGTAGAACCCCTACCGGAAGTGTATAGCCCCCTTGGAGCAATCTTGGCGGTGAATTTTAGCATCTCAGATTTAGCCGTACCTGGGTCACCTACCAAAAGCACATTGATATCACCTCTTCTAGTAGAGCCATCCTCAAGCCTCTTCGTCACGGATCCTACAATAAGCAGTAGTATTGCTTCCTTGATCGGCTCATGCCCATAGATATGAGGAGCAAATGAGGCGATTAGCTTTTCGTATGCGTCTGGCTTACTTGCTATCGTTCTTATTTGCCGCTCGTCCTCTGTGCTTATCATTATTCTTTCAACATACCTTGTGTCCTTGCTCCCTGCCCTGCCTCCAAGATACTCGATGTTATTGCCTTCCATACGAAGCCTAAAAAGGCTAGTCTTGGCCTGCGGAGCCACCTGCTCCTGCTCTATTCTAATTATACCTGTGAGGATTATTCTATCGCCAGGTCTGCACTGGTCTACAAGGTCACTCATCACAGTAACTTCAATGTAATGTGGCAGTTGGCCTGCAGGTAGATCTTCAGGCAGCTCCTGCAGCCGCACCATCTGAAAGTCAATAAATAGACTGCTCTCCGGGTCCATTTCGAGTTCTTTTTCAGAGCATGCAGAGCATTTGACCGGCTTTCTCATGACAAGACCTTTGAGCTGCGCCTCTGTGACCGTGTTGCAGTTCATGCATTTGTATGCAACCTTCTTAGCAAGGGGCTTGACTTCTGACGAGCGCACGACCATGCCAGAGATGCTCACAAGCTTATTTATCAAATCAGCGTTTATCTCACGCAGGCCCTTTTGTACGGTGTAATTGCCTATCCTGACCCGGATCTTTTCACGGATCTCTTGCTCATAATCAGGATGGATCTCGCGCAGAACTGATAGGACTGCTTCGTGAAACGCCTCAAGATATTCATCAGGCTTATGCGTTATCTCTTTGGCAAGAAGAGGATTGTAAGAATCGAGATCGATATAGTCTACAATAAGCGACTGAGCACCTGACGCCATCATGTTATTTATCTTGTCAAAATACTTGTAATTGCTGTCGCGGTCTTTGAATGCTTTGAGGAACTTTTCCAGATCGTTTGCAAGCGCCGCCGCGGTCTGTTGCTCAGACAAATTTCTTTAGCACTCCCTTTTTGAATTTTGTGGAAACCTTATTTATCAGGATGTAAAGCTCCTTTTCTTCCGCAGATAGTTTACCTTCAAGCTCGGGGGAGAGCGATGAGGCGGCAGCTAGCTTGACTATTTTCTCAAGTCTAGAGGCTACAAATGTATTTAGGGAAACAAACAGGTTTTCTCTTTCCCGCTCCTTTAGACCTTCGAGGTAATCGTTGACCCTTACGTAAAAGTCAATATCGACGCCAGAGAGGTCATGAGGCTTTGCAATGCGCTCGCGGTTCATAGTCCGTGATATGTAGCCAGTGACGTCGTTTGACTGGATTTCGACTGTACCCTGTTCGACAAGAATCTTGGCAATCCAACGCGGGAGAGACGACATATCGCCTTCTTTTGTATCAATCACAATGTTGCCGATGCTCATCTTAACATCCTCTTTATACGTCACCCTGACCTCCTCCAACATGTAGCCTAGCTGATAAATGCTTTGAATAGCTTCAATCTTTGGTTCTGAGCGGATGATATCGGCCATCGGAGAGAGATATTAAGAACGGAGTACTTATTATATATCATATCAGCACAGCTTTTGTAAAGCTAGTAGCTAGCTACTATAGTTGTTTTTATTATTATGATAAATTGGCAGTTTCTGAGGCAAAATAGCAACCTATTAATGGTTTAATGAGTTCAGTGAAAGCACCTTAATAATGGAGTCGGTCAAAAAAACGGATCTAGCGAACCTTATGTGGTCTGAGAAATACAGGCCAAAGAAACTAAGCGAGGTAGTTGATCAGAAGGAGATAATTAAGGGTATAAGCAACCTGATTAAGAGTCCTGACATACCCCATATGCTGTTCGCCGGACCGGCAGGAGTTGGCAAGACCACCACTGCGCTCTGCATTACAATGGAGCTGTTAGGAGAAGAGTGGAGGAAGAACACGCTCGAACTTAATGCATCAGATGAACGCGGCATCAAGATGGTTCGGGAGCGTGTAAAAGAATTTGCTGCTTCAATTAAGCTGGCAGGTGACAAAGAGTTTGGTAAGCCCAAGATAATCATACTTGACGAAGCTGATGAGATGACTTCTGAGGCCCAGACTGCACTGAGGCGCATAATTGAAGACAGTGCAAGGACAACTCGATTTGTTATTATTTGTAATTATCTATCTCAGATAATTGAGCCGATACAGAGTAGGTGTGTAGTATTTAGATTTACACGTTTACCAAAAGAAGATGTTATCGATCATCTGAAAATGATCTGCGAACAACAAGAGGTGAAATATGAAGAAAAGGCTCTTGCTCAGATATATGAGGCAACAGGTGGTGACCTGCGCCACTCCATAAATATCATGCAAGCTGCAGCCGGCATGGGCTCAGTATCTATTGCAAATGTTAGAGCAGCTATTGGTCTTTCAGGGAGGTCAAGGGTGGGCGAAGTGCTGCGCCTTGCAATGTCTGGCAGGTTCAATGACTCCAGAGCAAAGCTTCTTGAGCTGACGCAGGTATATGGCATGTCAGAGGGCGACTTTATGAAGTATGCAAATGAGGAGGCATATGAAATGAAGGTTGAAAAACCAGAGGAGTTTGCAGCTATAATGGCAGAATATGACTACAGACTTACTGCTGGTGCACATCCAGAAATTCAGCTTTCCGCACTGCTCGCGCAGCTAGGCAAGCTGGCTAAGAAGTAGTAGCTTAGAAAATACACTGGATGCCTAGTAGTTACAATAGAGTTTGCTCAATTGTCATATAAGGTAAACTTGGTTTTAGTGTCTTTCTTTTAAGCACAAGTATATGATGTGACTCTCTACACATATCTGCATGCACCTATCTGCTAGAGAGGAGTATATGTATATGTGTGCGTGTAATATTGTTAATTCATTTGGGTAGCCATCTAGAGCTAGGGTATCTTATGACACAACTATCCTTAGAATTGAATCCATCATGAGCTTGAGAGTCAGAGCTTTGTACAGCCAGCTAGTATTCTTCGTCAAACTCTTCGCCACCTTCTTCTTCTTCCACCTCTTCAAAGTCCTCCTCCAGCTCTTCGCGTTCTTCAGCGCTTTTGTATGGAAGATCTGCTTCGCCGGGCACGCCACACACTGGACATTTAAACTCTATCGTCTGACCCTCGAGGTCTAAAGGGAACTCTTTGGAAAAGACCTCGTCGCATTTTGAGCACACAAGTGTAGTCTGGATGTTCTCCTGGCTGAACTTGTGTGATTGCACTCTAAAGGTACTATTTGCCAAGTATTTTCGTCCTACGTACAGGAAATGTCCTTTTTTATAAGCGTTCTTTGACGTCAAGTATCGTTTTATAAGGATTATTCTACTCACCCTTACAATACGAAAGATCTGCGACCATAAAGGATGTATGATTGACTACCTCTACTATATTCTCGAGTGTTAAACAAAGAATGCAAAATTCTGTGGAGAAGCCTACATCCACATTTTTCTATACTGCTTCTTTTTTTCCTTCAAAGGATGTGTGTGTGTCTCTCTCCCACGCAATTTCTTGCCACTTGAATTTTTATTTCTACTATAAATTTCGAGAATAATTACATTTGAATTTCATCCGCTATACCCAATCAAGAAGGGTATTTCTAACTGTAGGTAAAATCAGAGCCATTCAAATTGAACGGGAGTATATAGCTTCTTTCGTGCATCATCTAAGCTGCTTCGTTCAATAATTAACCCTTGTGATTTAAGCTCCTCCACCGCACTTTGCACGGTCCTCCTTGGAAGATTGGTCATGTTCATGAGCTCAACCTGATCAATTGGATGCTTTGATTTCATTACAAAGTAAACAAACTTGGCTGCTGGACTCCCTTCAGGGTTCTTACTAAGATTAGATACGCTAAAGGCTGCTTTTGTTGGAAATCCTCTTCTTTGCGACTCCACAGCAGATGCAGCTTCAATTCGTACTTCAGCTAAGTTGACCCGCTGACCAAATTCCGCAATCAATGCAGACTGCTGCAATTCCAAAGGAGCTTCAAAGATGAACGTACTTGGAGGAAACTTAGCAGTTAATGCTCCAACGAAATTCCATCTTATGGAGCCTTTTTCATCATAAATGCCAACATTTATGCCCTCATTTGCTTCAAGTACCACTTTATCGGAACCTAGTTTGACTGCTTCTTCGATTTTAGCTAAAGTGACATCTAATGGAAGTTGATGCCTTGGATCCTTCTTGCCAACTTTCCATTGAACATCAAGTTCTTTGGCGAGTATGCTTTCAGTAATCTTTCTTTTATTTTCGAAGTTCAAATGTGTATTATTCTCTCCTATTTCTATAATGTCAAAGCCTATATTTGCAGCTTCGTCGATGAACTTTTCGAATACATTTTCTGATACCATGTACTCAGAGATAGTGCTTCCAGTAGAAACTTTGATATTATGATTGTGATAGAATTTGACTTTTTTCTTCAATATCTCTTCAGAAATAAGAAGCGGCAAAACTCCGTATATCTTTACAGTATCAACAAATGGTGCAAGTATTTCAAGGTTTTCCTTGTCAAGCCCTTCTAACTTATCTATAATATATGTTCTGCCTTCATTTCTTGGCTTTTTCACATCTATTCTGTTCTTAGCATATTCTTCGAGCAAGCCTTATCATGTATATGCAGATCTGTCATCTATTTTGAACTTTTCACTTATGTCAAAACTGCGCATGGAATATAAAGCTGAGATATTTTCAGCATAAAAATTTATTTTTGCCTCAAAGCGTAAGATCAATGCTAGATGCCTCATTGAGACATACACATATGATTAACTTCAGTATTCTTGCTACAATTACCATTATGATTAGCCTGTCATAGCTTTATGACACACCAAAAGAGTCTTGCGGAAAAGGGTGAAATTAGAATAGATGATATACTAAAGGATTATGAGGGTTTACTCTCCCCGCCCCCAAAAATAAAAGTCCTTTCAAAAGAAAAAAGGGTTTTTAGTGAAAGAAGGAGGAGATAGTGAGATGCATTGAATTAGTTCCACCTTTCATTTGTATTTCTGTTTTTCAGAATTCTCCATGTATTCTTCACTTATCCGGTGTCGCTGCTGACTAATGCATCAGTGGCATTAGTTCCTGCTGCGTTAAGTCCTGAAACAGTCGGTAAGCCTTTCTCTTGAAGCACTTGGTCTAAAATTGTCAGATCATAAATTCCAGACAAATCAGGCTGCTGTGGAAGGAACCCCATATTGTATGCATCATTTGCGTCTTGAAATAAAGATAGTCTTATTGGATCATATGTGAATTCGATTCTTGAAAGAGATGCATTGAGTATATCTTCTGTTAACGTTTTTCCAGTTAGTTTTTGAAGCTCGACATTAAATGGCTCTATTGCAGCAGCCTTATTACTATTTATCCAGTTTGTTACATCAATGTGTGCCTCGAGTAGTTTCTTTATTACATCAGGATTATTTTGCAAATAATCTGGCCTGACAATTATATTTACTGTTACAAATTTCCCCTCAGGCGGCCATAAGTCTCTTTCATCTATGAACATCTTACCTCCTCCTTCTTTTATTAGTGTCTCTCCCCATGGTTCAGGAACCCACGCACCATCAATTTGCTTAGTCAGAAATAGAGTCACTATGTCGGGGTTTTTGACGGTTAGTACCTCTACATTTCCACCGTTTTCTTTGGTGTTGAGGCCATTATCGAGCAAGTAATTCCTGAGCGCTATATCTTGCGTATTGCCAAGCTCAGGCGTTGCAAATTTCTTATTGGCTAGGTCTTGAGGAGAATTAATACCTGAGTCATTTCTTACAACAAACACTGCACCGCCAGATGTGCTTCCAGATATAACCCTGAGCGCTTCTCCGCCAGATCTCACATATCCGTTTATAGTGGGTCCAGGTCCAATGTACGTAACATCAATCTGATTTGCAAAAAGTGCCTCCATCGCGGATGGACCTGCATTGAATATTTGTGTTTTAACTTCTACATTGTCTCCTAAAGCTTTCTGAAAGTCACCTCTGCCAAGTCCTATTACTGCT